>CBDUKC010000080.1:0-11893 GCA_965367705.1 uncultured Maribacter sp.
GGTTTAATCATTTCAGGGTATCTTACTATTGCAGGAACACGAATTCCCCCTTCAAACAAATTGTCTTTTCTGCCTCTTAAGCCTCCCGTTTCACCAGCCATATTAAGTTCCCATTGCTTTCTTGCTTCACGTGTTACAGGGCCATTATCTGAAGTTAATATTACAATGGTATTGTTCAACTCACCCAACTTTTCCAGTTTGTCCATAATCTTGCCCACTTGAGCATCAACAAAACTAATATTGGCGTAATACTCTCCCTGACCCCTATATGGTTGGTCTACCCAGTCCCAGTGGTATAGGTTAGGGTTATTCTTAGCGGATTCAGTTATATAGTCACTATACATCTGAAGGTATTTTTTTGGTGAAGCAATAGGGGTGTGAACTTCAGAGAATGGTACATAAAGGAAAAACGGATTTCCTTTTTCGTGGTTATCCAACCAAGAACTAACCTCATCAGACACTAATTCACCACTGAATTTTTCTGTGTCACCAACAGGCTTTCCATTACGCCAGAAATTATCCGGATACATCTTGCCATGGCGGAGTGTTCCGTCGGTGGGTTTGGTTTCAACCTTCTTATTTTTCACCCAACCACCCGGTATAATAAAGCTATAATCAAATCCCATCTCTTTTGCTTGAGGCTGATCAGTCATCTCGGGACCACCGTTTAGATGCCACTTTCCCATCACAGCAGTTTCATAACCTTTTCCCTTTAACAAGTGAGCAAGTGTAATTTCATTTTTTCCTATATGTATATTTGAGCCGGCCGGGATCCAGGAACGGATACCTGTTCGATACGGAGTACGTCCGGTTAGCAGGCCAGCACGCGATGGCGAACACAACGGAGACGGTGCATAATATTGAGTGTACTTAATACCATCGCTAGCCAATTTATCAATATTTGGTGTTCTTACTATTTGATGACCGTAGGAAGCTAAATCACCATAACCTAGATCATCTACAAGTATTAAAACTAAATTTGGGGTCTTTTTTGATGTTTTATTGGAATTGACATTGAAACTTGTTAATACAATAGTTATAAGGGTACATACCACTGCTACTAATACTCCAATCATTCTTAATTTAAATTTTCTCATTGGATCTTAATTTGTTGGTTGTTGATAGTTACAATGTTATGCTCTAATTGAAGGTCTACCTGACGTTTTAAAAGGATGCAACCTAAGGTATGGATAAGTGGCGTTTCAATTCTAATTATCGGTTGGTACCAAATTTCGTAAATCTAATACTATAAAAAAACCAATACCCAAGTGGTTTTTTTATATGTACTAAACAGCTATGCCGTAGTATTTTCAATTCCCATCACAATACCTTAGTTGCATGCCATTTATTTGCGCTGTGCTTTAATGAATACATCAATAGCATCTGGCCGGTCATTTACAAAACGTAAGGTGGTTAGTCCGTTTTCGTTTTGACCAATGACTGCTGGAATGGAGGACGTGGTTAAAAACCAACCTTCTGGCAGTACTACCGTATTTCGGTTTCGTCCAAAACTCCGATCCCAAACTAATTGATTCTTATATGTAATGTAACGTTTCGGGTCTGTGTAGGTTTCGGTAATTCGTAAGCGTTTGGATTCACCTTCTTTTACCGTATCAAACCAAATGGCAACCACTTCCGTGTCTGCTTTAATTTTCGAACCAATAGTAATCCCACGTTTTGTAATCGCTTCTCCAATAAAGGATTCTACTTGTAGCTGTTCTCCAGTATCTAAAATTAGGGCAGATGGATTTGAGGCTTTGCTACCTGCTCGTACAATATTGATGTAACGATCAATACCAGAGCGCGTTTCTGTATAATCGTGATACAACAGAAAAGAATGGGTTTCAGGTTGTTGCAGGAAATAGGTGATGTCCCGATCTTGAAATGCACGTTCACTAAACTGATACCCTAGTCGCGCTTTAGAGGTATCTCTTCCTGAACCAGTTCCAGGAGTGTATTCCTCTTCTTTTATAACGTGTACCACCGTATTCGCTGGGAGTGGTTTTGCTTTTATCACTAGGGGTACCGCAGCGGGACTCACATTAAAAAAACTCACTTTAATACGGGCATTTTCTGTAAGAACCACTTGCGAAGGGTAGTTACAATGCGTTAATTCATATCCTTTTGGTAAAACAATACTATTGCGTTTAATACCTAAGCTTCGAGAAAATACTAGGGACCCATCTCCATCTTCCTTAAAATAACTGGATGGGTCTGTATACGTTTTATCAATCCGAATTCGTGCTTGTCCGCCTTCTGGAATTGGTCTTGCTAAGGTAATCTGAAGATAATCTGTATCATCTGATGCTGATGATAGCCCATTCTGCTTTGCCATCGTATTATTTACGATTTTCCATTTGAGTTCTTCTCCAGAAAATAGGTCCCACACGGTATTGACCACATGCTCACTACCACGTCTTAATGTATTCCAATAATAGGTGTTGTTCGCTGTTGTAGCGCTTACATCATATACTATTCGAAAGGATTGACTCTCCGGTTCCAGCAACTCATATTGGGTATAGCTATCGGTCTGCGTTTGTTGCGCTTGAAAAGAACTAGTTAATAATAGGAACAGAATAGGGAAAATTAATTGTGAAGAATAAGCGTTGGTTGGCATATGCTTTTAGGTTTGTAATGAATTATCGTTCTCCCCTAAGATATACAAAGTTTCAATGCTATTGATTCACTAATTCCTATTAATTTACTAGCGCACCTGTTAGGTACAAAGTGCGAAGGCCTGCTTTGCAATCTCTAATTCCTCGTTGGTAGGGATTACCAAAACCTTCACTTTAGATGCTACGGTATTGATTTCTCGCAACGCGGATGATCTCATTTCATTTTTGGTATTATCGAGTGCAATACCAAAGAAGTCCATATCGGTACATACGAGTTTTCTAAGTACACTGGAATTCTCGCCAATTCCTGCGGTGAATACGATAGCATCCAATCCGTTCATAGCAGCAGTATAAGCACCAATGTATTTTTTAATTCGATAGGCGTTCATCTCCAAAGCAAGTTGGCAATCTATATTCCCATTTTCCGCCTCCGTCTGTATATCCCTAAGGTCGCTATAACCTGTGAGGCCTAGCATACCACTCTTTTTTGTAAGTAGTGTATTAACATCATCCAAGGAATAACCAAGGGTGTTTACTAAGTGAAAAATAACGGCATGGTCTATATCTCCGCTACGGGAACCCATAATGAGTCCGTTGCCAGGAGCAAATCCCAAACTATGATCCATACTTTTTCCATTGACTACGGCAGTAATGCTGCAACCGTTGCCCAAATGTATACTTAGGATGTTAGATTGGGTCTTGTTGAGGTAAGCGATAGCTTTTTCCGTAACATATTTATGGCTGGTACCGTGAAATCCGTATACCTGTATGCCATGTTCTTCAAATAGGACATTGGGTAGTGCATATTTACGTGCTTTTGTGGGTATGGTCTGGTGAAAAGCTGTGTCAAAAACGGCAATTTGTTTGGCTTTTTTAAACAATTGCTCGGCAATGCTAATACCTTCTAAGTTGTTCGGATTGTGCAAGGGTGCCAAGGTAGTATATTCTTGAATTTCTTTTTTAACAGCCTCGGTAATCAATGTTGTGGCGGCGAAGGAATTGCCCCCGTGTACCACACGGTGGCCCACTGCATCAATTTCTGAACTGTTTTTTATGACCCCTTTTTCAGGATGCATCAATACCCTTGCTATTTTTTCTAGTCCTATTCTGTGTGTGGCAATGCTAGTTTTTTCATCAACTTTAACGGTATCGGATGTATAGTTAAAAACGGCTTCATCGGAACCTATGCGTTCCACCATTCCTGAACATATTACCTTTTCTTGGGGCATTTGTATCAGTTGAAATTTGATAGAGGAGCTTCCGGCGTTTATGATGAGGATATTCATTGGTATTGTGTGATTGGATTAATTCGATTTAAATTGACTCATTATTTATTTTAATGTCACTTCGAGTGAATTACGAGGTACGAGTAATTAGTATCGAGAACCATTTGTGCCCTTAGGGTTCTCGATACGCTTTCGTTCCTTCGTCACCCTACGGAACCAAAACACTCGAACTGACAATATGCATTATTTCAAAACCCTTCCGCCTGTATGGCCGTAATCACTACAGTATTAAAAATATCATCCACGGTGCAGCCACGGCTTAAATCGTTTACGGGCTTGTTTAATCCTTGTAACATGGGGCCAATGGCCAAGGCTCCAGTTTCGCGTTGGACTGCTTTGTAGGTGTTATTTCCGGTGTTTAAATCTGGGAAAATAAATACCGTTGCCCTACCAGCTACTTGGGAATCCGGTAATTTACTCATACCTACTTTTAGGTCTACCGCGGCATCATATTGGATTGGGCCTTCAATTTTTAGGTCGGGTCGCTTTTGCTTCACTATATCGGTTGCTTTACGAACACGGTCCACGTCTTCACCGATACCCGAGGCACCAGAGGAATAGGATAGCATAGCAATACGCGGCTCTATGCCAAAAGCGGTACTCGTATCGGCAGAGGAAATGGCAATTTCAGCTAATTGTTCCGCTGTTGGATTGGGGTTAATGGCACAATCGCCAAAAACAGTAACCCTATCTGGGAGACACATGAAAAATACAGAGGAAACCAAGGAAACCTCGGGCCTTGTTTTAACAAACTGCAAGGCAGGAAGTATCGTATGCTGTGTGGTATGGATGGCACCTGAAACCATTCCGTCTGCATGGCCTTTGTAAACCATCATAGTACCGAAGTACGAGACATCCGTCATTAGATCTTTTGCCATGGTCAGGTCCACGTTCTTGTGTTTCCGCAACTCGTGTAGGGTAGTGGCGTACTCCTCAAAGTTTGGAGATTCCGCCGGGTCTACGATATGAACGGTATCCAAGTCTAGATTTATATCCAATTTTGACAGCATCCCTGATATCTGCGCTTTATTCCCCAGTAGTGTTAGTTCTACGGCATTAACTTCAATTAATTGTTTAGCCGCTCGTAAGATGCGTTCGTCCGTTCCTTCTGGCAGCACAATATGTTTTTTATGCTGTTTGGCTCGTTTCAATAGGTTGTACTGGAACATTCTAGGGGTTATTCCGGTGGCCTTAAAGGTTACCAAACGCTCGGCCAATTCTTCTGTAGGGATATAAGTGTCGAAGTCGCTGATGGCCGTTTTTATCTTTTCGGTATTTTCCGCATACATCTGCGATTTAATAGATCCAATACTGTTCGCCATACCAAAGGTGCCACCTTCTACCGAAATGATTGGAACAACATCCGATAGGCCTTCTATAAGTTTAATGATGGCCTCCTCTGGAATCAATCCGCCTGTAAGCACAATACCGGAAATAGCTGGGTAATTTGCAGAAATATTTGCCTGCAAGGCGCCCAAGATAATATCTGCGCGATCACCAGGTGTAATCACCAATCCGTTTTCCTTTATATGGGTCAGGTAGTTACGTAACTGCATGGCACCTACGCTAAATCCATCCACCCTATTGTTGATGTAGTTTTCTCCAAAGAGGATTTTCCCTTTTAAATTGTCGTTAATCTCCTTTACGGATGGGTTGGATAAAATAGGATTGGAAGGAATGGCAGCTACCAAAACGGAAGTAGGAAGCTGTTTTTTTAATTCTGTTATAACATCAGTTACATTTTGAGGGCCTACTTTGTTTGCTATAGCTGCCAATACCTTTACCCCTTTGTCATCAAAAGAATCGTAGGCAATTTGTAGATTGCCCACTAAAGCATCCATGGTCTTACCCGCGCCACTGGCCAAAATAATGGCAGGGATTCCTAAATTTTTGGCAATGATTATATTAATGTCGAATTCTATGATGGCACCCTCTCCTGTAAAATTTGTGCCTTCTACCAAAACAAAATCCGATTGTTCCTCTATGGCCTTGTACTTGTTGATGATCTTATTGATAATTTCATCATCCTCATCGTCATTTTTCATTCGAATTATCTGACTCCTGGTAAATGCGTAGGAATCCGAGAACGAAATATCTAAATTGAAATAGGAGGATATCGTATTGATATGATTGTCTATACCACCAGGCTCAAAATCATCTATAATGGGTCGGAAATAGGATACTTTGGCAGCTTTACCCAGGAGCATTTGCATGAGTCCTAGAGATATGATAGATTTCCCGCTATTGGGTTCGGTAGTAGCAATGTAAACAGCTTTGCTCATGAGGTATTTTTGATAGTACAAATTTAACGGTTAAATCTGTAAGCAGACAGTGGATTATCAGCAATATTGGAAAAGAGGTACAGTAAAAATTTTAGCAGGAAAACATCACTCTTTATTAATTGTAAATTCTAAAGGTCAGTAGTTATTTACGTATTGAATGTTGAGCGTACGCCACAAATGTCAGGCTGAGCCCAGTCAAAGCCTGATTTTGGTTCTAGAGGGTTCTCGACTATTTAATAAGAGGCAACGGGCTTTATTAGGAAAGAATATAAACCACGAAGAAACCTAAATAGCTCCCTAGTGCTATTCCCAAGGTGCCAACCAAGATGGCGGGTAGGACCAAGTCTTTGCGGTTAAAAGTTTCTGCCAGTGCAATGGCCGTGGCGCCACCACCTACATTGGCCTGACTTACTATGGCAATCATTTCCCAATCGCGATAAAGTAAACCACCAATGAGTATCACCAGAATACCATGAAACAACACCGCTAAACCGGCGAATAGGAGTAGGGTAAGACCCACTTCCTGTAGTTCGGCTACGGCACTTAGTTCGCAGTAGGCCCCAATTACCGCTAAGAATAGAAAAACCAAATACATGCCTAAGTTATGGCTCCCTTTTAGCTTTGCAATAAACTTCAGTTGTGCCAAAACGATTCCAAGGGTAGATAGGATAAGAATGGAAGGAATCTCTGGTAACATATCTGAAATAATTTCGGAAACGTAGTAGGCTGCAATACCTAAAAATAGCAGCCATATCAACGAAGTAAAATCGATACGTTCCTCCTCCATATTCGGTTCATTCGCTATTTTGTCTGCGGGTTTCACCCTTGTTTTATCTTTCCAAAAACGTCTTAAGAAAACGGGAAAAGCTAAGGTGGCCACAATCCATAGTGTGGTAACGACATTATCTACCGCAATAGTTCCGGCATATAATATCCCTTTTTCTTGAAAGCCATACTCCAGCGCCACAGCATTAAAATTGACACTTCCGCCGGTATAGGTTCCGGTGATCAT
Source organism: uncultured Maribacter sp. (assembly GCA_965367705.1). GTDB lineage: Bacteria > Bacteroidota > Bacteroidia > Flavobacteriales > Flavobacteriaceae > Maribacter. The sequence goes on from CBDUKC010000080.1 coordinate 7,196, forward strand.
GCCTGCGATTATTTTCCCGTCTTCTCCCAATACCCGTTCTGGGGAAACAAGGAACCAAGAAATAAGTATACCTAAGGTAGTTGCCAACGAACCCACTAAAAACAAACCGATCATTGGTAAGCCCGCTTGCTTAATGGAAGTCAGGTTTACGTTAAGTAATAAGTAAAAGATAGAAATTGGGGCTACGTATTTAAAAATGGCACTATATAAGCCAATACTGTTTGATGCCGTAGGAATAATTTTTAAATTAGCTAAGACCGCCGTGAACAAAATAACAAGTAAGGCAGCTCCAAATTGCTTTCCAAATTTTGTTTTGCCGGCATACACCGCTAAAATGACCATAAGGCATAGCATGGTTAAAACATAAATGGGGTCGGTGATATAGTCCATTGGTTTATAGCGTTTCTACAAATTTTAGAAATACGTTCTTATGACGTTCAAGATCCAAATTTGGGGATAAGGATATTCTGGCAATATAATCCTTGTCACCTTCTTTGGTGGTGCCTTGTGTAGATGTTGCCGGTATGGTCCAATAACAACCTTGTAACTGGCCGTAGCTTACACAATATTTGCTTTCCTCAGGAATTTCTGTAATCATCATATCAATTAATCTATGATTCAATTTCCGTTTATATGCTTCCTTTTCTTCATGTGACTTTCCTTTCGTTGCAAGGTCTAAGGAGAATACCGATGGGGTAAAGCTTTGCGCTGCCAATGCTTCGGATACAAAGTTGATTTTCGCAGTGGGTAGTGTTTTTTGGATAAAATCTACAAATTCGCGTGTGTTTTTATAAGCGTCTTTGATTCGTTGGTTCATAGATGGGATTTGCGCTGCCAAGATTTCCATTTGTAATGTTGTAGCCTCGTTATTACATAGCTTTAAATGCATCTCTATTTTATGCATTAGCGCATCAGCTTTTATATTCCCAACACAATACCCAGCCGTACATCGGCCACCACTTGGAAATTTGGAGCCACTTGCATAGGATATTGCCCTAATACTGGATAGGATTTCACCTTCCCCTAGAAAAAGCACATTGGGACAAAAGGTTTGATCCAGAATAAATACGGGGTCAATGGCAAGGGCACCTGTCGCTGTTTTCCGTTCTTGACGTAATGCGTCTTTCAGTTGTTGAAGATTGGGAACTTCTACTCTTGGGTTGGTCGGAATTTCTGCTATGATATAGGGTACTGCATTTTCCTTCGCTATTTGGTCCAAAACAGTATGCAAGCTTTGCACCATATCGTTATCTCCATCTACTGGTAAATCGACCACTTCTACGTTTTCAATACTAGCGGCAACACGTCTTGCTTGATCGTTTGTACCACCATAGCAATTGGGAGGTACAATAAATTTGATAGCCTTTCCTTTATGATTTTCTAGGGCATCATGCACAAGACCCATCATAATGGCATACTGAACGGATAATCCGCTAGATCCTACCAAGGGTTTTGATAATGTGCCTGTAATCGTTTTTATGGCATCCAAAACGATTGCTTCGTTTTTGTCTGTATTGTTTTCTGTGATGTCTAAGGACGCCTTTAATGCGAAACTTTTTAATGCTGTAAAACAATTGGCCGGCGTCATGGCAATTGTTTCCCGTCGCCGTACATGTTGAATTTCTGAGATATATGTTTTATTTTTCGCTCCATGTACCAGCAGTATACTGCCTAGTTGGTCATAGGTATGGACATAAAAGTCAACCTTGGGACTAAGGTCCTGGGTAGCGATAGTATCTTGAGGAGAAATGAGAATGGTACTACCGTTAAATTCTGGAATAGACGCTAGGTGCTCCACTTTTTGCAACTCAAAGGTATACCCGTATACATTTTGTAGTAGGTCAACATTAAAACACTCCGGGAGTTTGTTCGTATATAAAACACGCGTATTAGTGCCATGCAATGCATTTTTTCTAAGAATGGCCAACACAGGAATCGACTTGGAAGAAAAGCTGATTATATGTTCTGACGGGAGTTCATACTGCTTGGAAATCGCCCATTCCAAAACGCAGGATAGGGGATGGCCTAATCGAATATAGTCGTATGCCGTTGGTAATTCCGTTAGTGACGTTGCATTAGAATTATTGGCGTCATATAGATTTTCAAACGCGTTTAAGAATTGTGTTTTAGCTAATGTTTCATCGTAAATATCCAGTCGGTGCGTAGTCAGTTTCAACCAAGCTTCTGGCATACTTTCCAGTACACGTTCAATATAAGTAAGCATCGTATTCTCTTTCATAAATTTCGCGGCAATATAAGCTGTTAATCCGTTTTATTTAATGATAATAGTTCCCAAATGTTCAGGAATAATCACCTTGGTTTCTGGCGAAAGTCGTTTTACATCTTCTTTAAAGGGTAGTAGTTTCTGTGTTACGCCGCTTTCTTGTGAAAATCCATACGGCAAACGAAAGTTGTCCCAATGCGTTGGGATTATGATTTTTGGATAATTAGTGACGTTTAAAAGGCGTTCGTTGTATTGATATAGTCCAAGTTGAGAACGGTTGACCCCGGCCAAGAGAATATCGGGTTTTTGGCCTAGCAATTCTCGTTCAACAAAATTCATGGAAGCCATGGTCAATATCGTGTGGTTGGCAAACCGAGCCAAGAACATGAGGGAACCTCCTTCTATAAACTCAGATACCCTAAGCGGTGTTACAGGGGTATCGTCATAGGTTCTGGAGTCTATATAATGCCTGTCGTTTAATGCGGAATGTATGGATGGGATTACCTTTAGAGAAAAGTTTTCGAACTGATAGTCTTCGCCCCCTTTCACAGGGTACAGTTGTTCTTCGGGAATGCCATACCCACGCAGTATGTTACGTGTGGTTTCTGTTCCAATAACTTTAGCCCCTGTTTTTTTGGCAATGTATGGAACATCTCCTAAATGGTCAAAGTGGGAGTGATGCACCAATATAAAGTCGGCTTTGGTAATCAAACTATCGATTAGCAAGGTGTCGGAAACAAAAACATCGGATCGTAATACGGTTTTACGGGTATCTTCTGCACTTACCCCAGGTCCTGTTCCTAACTTTAATCTCGTAAGGTATGGGTCTACCAATACGGTTATTTCCCCATCTGTAATTTCCCAACCGGCCGTGCCAAAATATTTTAATTGTATCGCTTCCTTTTGCGCGCTCACCGAAAATGATATCAACAAGGCGCAAAAAAGTATGCCTTGGGTTAGCAAAGGGAAAGTACTAGTGATTGGTGTTTTGTTCGCTGTCATAAGGCGTTGGTTTATGGGTATTGATTTTATTCTTTTGGGCGGTTTATATAATAGCGGTTAATTTCATCGGAGTTGGCCTCTATAATATCCGGAAAACCATCATTGTTTAGATCTGCAGTGATGATATCGTAGGTGTCAAAGGATTCTTTAGCGAGTTGCTGCTCGTGCCATGTTTCGCCATTTCCTAGGTTTAGGTATATTGCATTAGGAGTATCAGAGTTCCCTACAATAATGTCCAAATCTCCATCTTGATCCATATCGGCTAGGGCAACCGCATAACTCTCTGCTTTTGAAGTGTCGAAAGCAATCGATTTTGTGTAGGGGTCTTCTTTACTACCGAGGTAGAGTACATTGGGTGAGCCGATGTTTGCTGTGATAATATCTGGTAGTCCATCTTTATTAATATCGCCAACACCAACCGAACGGGTATTGTCGACACCGGTACCAAACGGAATTTTCTTTGTAAAACCCAGCTTGCCATCATTCAGATATACATAATTAAATTGGGCATCTCTGTTCGCCAGGATAAGATCTAAGTACCCATCGGCATTCATATCTGCTACTTCTACATCAATGGTGGAATCTTCGTTACTTCCAAAAGGTATGGATTCTTTAAAATTACCTGCGCCATCGTTTAAACAGATTTCGTTGGCACGCCCTCTATTCGTAATTAATATATCAATAGCCCCATCTTGATTCAAATCTGCCAACGTAATGTTCCGCGTAGGATTATAATCGGCACCAAAAGAGCCATTAGAACTAAAATTACCCTTTCCATCATTTAGAAAAAGGGCGTTGGGCGCCATATCGTTTCCCACAGCAATATCTAGGTCGCCATCATTGTCCAAATCTGCCAGTTCTGTGGCATAGGTCGTTTCTCGGAGTGCTCCCAGATTTTTTTCTACGGTAAAAATACCCCTACCGTCATTTATGAATATGCGATTTTGTCCCGGCCAGTGCCTGCCATTGGCTACCAAAATATCCGTATCCCCGTCACCATCAATATCCCCGGCAGCTACCGATGCCGTGCGTTCTTTGTAAGTGCCAAGAATTAGCCGATTGTTTGTTTTTAGTGCTATTTCTTGGGAGAAACCACAACAACCAACAAGGAAGGTGAGCATTGTGGGTATGATGGCTGTTTTCATTATCTAGGTTTCAAATTACAGGGAACGCTATTCTTCGACGTTTAGTTCTTGGTTGGAAGATAGGATTTTTATCGCTAACGATTTTGGCTTTTTTCCTTAAACCATATCCCTACTTTTACAAAAAAACAAAACGCCCATGCTGCATTTAAAATTAGCAACAGACCCACGTTGGGTGAATATCGTTGAAAAGAATTTAGAAGAAATACTTACTGATCATGCGTGGTGCGAGCAAAAGGCGGCAACGAATGCCATTACTATCATTACCCTTAATTCCGAATACCCGGATTTAGTGACGGATTTGTTGCTGCTGGCCCAAGAAGAGCTGGA
>CBDUKC010000081.1:0-11813 GCA_965367705.1 uncultured Maribacter sp.
CTCCAACTTGCGTGTCGGGTAACTATCTTATCGGCACTGGCTTCATTTTTCGTATATTGTTTTTTAGTATCTATCATAATTTGGTATTTTGATTTTTGTTGTGATGACCGCACCACGCGTCCTTGTGTACACATTTACTTAGACGTAATATAACACGGAATATTACATTGTTATGACAAGCTTAACACTTTGTCAGACCCCGTAAAATATAAGATGATAACGATTTACGCCTAAAACTAATTATCTCGTAAGAAAACGAATACCACACTTAGAATTTATCTAAAAAACGTAACAAAATAGTAAGATTTGGAAAATCTGCTGATTACCTCAGAAAAAAGTTGTTTTGACTGTTATAGGACTTGTTTGGCAAAAAACACATTAGATTGTGATGAATAGATTAAGTTTTATCGACTGCAATAAAGAACATAGCAGATACGTTAGCCAAGAACAAATGAAACACTCTAAATTCCCCGAAAAGTAGGTTCATTTTATTTACAGCCTCTACGGAATAAAATGGCTCGTCAACATTGAACCTTACTTTGGCATAACCTAAGGTCCGACGGAGCTGTAATACAGCTATAGCCCCAATTCTGATAGTAATTGGAAACCAAACCTATCACTATAACAAATAACTGACCTTAATTTTTGATGTACTTCTCGGGATCATTCTCAAAACTTACTTTACAGCCATCACAACAGAAGTATACCTTCTCGCCTTGATATTCGATAATGTGCTTTGGATTCTTCTTAGATACGGGTACATTGCAAACTGGGTTAATGTAGTAATCCTGCGTAAACTGATCATCTGGAGTCGTTGCAGCAATAGGTTGTGAAGTTTTTGCACTACCACAACAGGAAGCAGCGGCCTTATTTTCTTCACGAAAATCAGAAATTACCTCAGCCAAAATACTAATGGCTACTTCACTTGCCAATTTCGCATTTATATCCAAACCTACAGGACTCCTTAATTCCGCTACACGGGCTTCTGAAATACCTTCATTTATTAAATATAATCTTATATCTTCCGCCTTTTTCGCACTAGCTACAAAGCCTACATAAGCAACTGAGGTTTCTAATGCCTCTTTTACAGAACGTTCGTCATTTTCTCCCTGTGTGGTTACGATGATATAGGTATTTGTAAGACTTTTAAAAGTACTAAAATCTACCAGTTCAGAAATACTATGGGCATCAGGAAACATCTGCACATCCGCGTCAGTCGCCATAACAGATACTCTAAAGTCAGCTGCAACAGCCATTTGAACTAACTTTCTTGCGATATTCGATTTACCAATTACAATCAATTCCGGCTGTGGTATTACAGGTTCTATCATAATTTCTAAGGTTCCTTTACTTTGGCAAGACATTACATATTCTTTATATGTGGCGGTTTCTCTAGAACCACCTTCCGGTGAAATACGAACACGTCGATAGCGCTTCGTTTTAATCACGTCGATGGCTTCCTTTATTACGATGCCGCGAACACAACCACCTCCTATCCAGCCTATCAATTCACCTGTTTCCAAAATGAGGGCCTTATCCCCAACTTTGCCGGAGCTTGGAGCAATGCGGTCTACTACCTGTGCAATGGCAAAGTTTGAGCCTTTAGCCAAATGCTTTTCAATTTGTAAAGCTAGTTCGTTAAACATCCATCAATAATTTTTCTAATTTTAATAAACTATCTAAGTTGTGTGCCGATTCAAAAGCATCAAGATGCGGCATCACGTTGACCATTCCTTTCTGAATTGGTTGGTAGCCATCCATACCTTTTAATGGATTGAGCCAAACTAATGTTTTACATTTTCTTCTTATCGTTCGTACAGCATCTTGTAAAACGGTAACATTTCCTGTTTCGAGTCCATCACTTAGAATAACGACAATATGTTTTTGACTTAAAAACTTACTCCCATAAACGGATAAAAATTCTGATAAGGACTCCCCTATTTTTGTGCCGCTTGACCATGAATTTACATTTTTACCAATCTGCTTTAAAATCTCTTGTTCATTGTTTTGACGCAACATTGGCGTAACATGTGTCAATGTTGTACTAAAGGTAAAAAACTCTAAACTCTTAAAATATTTCTTTAAAACAAGTACATATCTCAAAAGATAATAACTATAAGTATCCATAGAACCACTAACATCAAGAATAAAAACTACTTTTCGCTTTTCTTTTCGCTTGCGTTTATATGATAAATCTAATAGCATTCCGCCTTTCGAAATTCCGTGCCTGATGGTTTTTCGAATATCGATACTGCCTTTGTTTGAATTTTCTAATCTTTGTTTAAAACGCATGCTCATTTGGTGAAAAAGCTCTTCAGCTAATTCTTCAAATTTTTCCTTATCGGTTACATTAACCTTTGAAAAATCTGTCATACGTAAGCGAATACTTTCATTAGCACCTACGGTTTTTTTTGCCTCTTGTTCTTTTACTTCTTTTCTTGGGACCTTAAATTCTGTTCCTAAGAAGATTACCGTTGCTACATCTTTCTCCTTTTTTTGTTGCTTGATTTGCTTCTTGCGTTGCTCTAATTTCTCTTCGTAATACCGACTCCAAAAACGCTGAAACATTTCATCAAAGCGGTCAAAATGTTCTTTTCGTTTACAATAAATGGCCTTTAAGCTGTATTGAAATAATTTACGGTCTAACGCGTATCCCTTTTCAGCAATAGCAAAAGCATCACGTGTTTCTTGCGGACCCAACATAAACTGGCGCTCACGACAATACATGGTGAAATCAATGAGGCGTTCTTTGAATGTTTTGGTTACTGCTTCCAATTTGAATTATTAGATTATTGGACCGTTAAATTTTAAGTGAACATCGCTATTCATGAACTTTTCGTATTATAACCCTTCGATTTTACACGAGATAACAAATTAGTCAATAGGATATAAAAACTCTTGAACAGATTTGTTTCTTACAAACTCCACATCATCTTTATGTTTTAAAACACTTCCAATAGTTGTTCGTACTATCTCATCGGTAATATTCTTTTGATTCATAAGCAACAAGGTTTTAGCCCAATCTAAAGACTCGGCGATACCCGGTGGTTTGTGTAAACTTGACTTTCTTAAATTATGTATAAACGTTACTACTTGAATAGCTAACTCTTCATCAATATTAGGAAGCTTTTTGGCTATAATATCAATCTCCTTAGTTTTAGATGGGAAATCGACCCAATGATATAAACACCTTCTTCGCAATGCATCGCTTAACTCACGAGTTCTATTCGATGTGAGTATAACCAGTGGTTTTGATGTGGCTTTTATAGTTCCTAATTCGGGAATACTGATTTGAAAATCCGATAATAGTTCCAATAAATAAGCTTCAAATTCTTCATCAGCTCTATCGATTTCATCAATTAAAAGTACTACTGGTTTTTCCGCACTTATCGATTGTAAAAGTGGTCGTTTCAGCACATAATCCATTCCAAAGATTTGACTCCCTAATGCTTTTTTGTCTTGTTCTTGCTCAAAGAGTTTAATATGTAATAATTGTTTTTGGTAGTTCCATTCATAAATGGTAGTACTCACATCCAAACCTTCATAACATTGAAGTCGAATTAGATTCGTGCCTAATTGTTCTGCTAAGGTTTTAGCTAAAACTGTTTTTCCTACTCCAGGATTACCTTCTAAAAGTAATGGCTTTTCTAAATTTTTTAAAAGAAAAATAGAAGTCGCCAATTCCTCGTTTAAAATATAGTCGTGCTCATAAAAGTCTTTTATGAGCTTTTCAATCTCCTTGTTCAATAGCTTAAATTTATAAAAGCTATGCTGCAGGCAGCATAGCTTTTTGATTATAGAGTTACGGCATTTATTATGTCGTTGCTGCTTCTGCTTCGGCTAATTTTTTTGAAAAATTAGAAACAAATTGCTTGAATAATTGATTGGAAACCGTAGTAATCAATCGAGAACCAAATTGGGCTATTTTTCCATTAACGGTTACATCCATAATGGCATCCAACTTAACGCCTCCTTCAGCACGCTCTGTTAAATCTATAGTCATTACCATTTCAGCATTTCCATTTCCTTTGGAATCTACCCCATCACCAGTCAAGATTATTTTACGGTTAGCCTTATCTATTTCCTTATAAAAAATATCAGCATCATATTTAACACCCATCGGGCCAAATTTCATACCAACTTTACCTTTATAATGGTTATCACCGACTTTCTCATCTACAGAAACACCAGGAACACAGTCCATTATTTTTTCTGGGTCGATTAAATGTTCCCAAACCAAGTCTGTGCTTTGTGGAACTTCAAATGATTTATCTAATTGTGTTTTCATAGAAAATAATTTTTTTACATTCCTTCAATAGCAGGAATTATTAATTTGTTGAATGTTCTCTGCTTTAATAAAAGCTTGAGCTATGATGGGTGCAACCTATACAATGGGTATAAATAGGTTTAGTAACCTCCTCTTCACGCTTATGGTTAAAGTTCCTCCCTTTTGCAAAAGGAAGAACTTTAACACTTTTATATTTTAATCCTGTATCAAATACCAATTAAGCGTTCGCCTTCGCTTTTTGAATCGCATCCCAAACTTTGTCTGGTGTAATCGGTATATCTAAATGCTTAATTCCTAAAGGATATAAGGCATCAATAATCGCGTTTGCAATTGCAGGTGGCGCTCCAACGGTTGGAGATTCTGCCACACCCTTTGCACCTAATGGGTGATGTGGTGATGGTGTAATCGTATGACCGGTTTCCCAATGTGGAGATTCTACTGCTGTTGGCACCAAATAATCCATAAGGGTTCCGTTCAAGACATTTCCTTCGTCATCATAAACAATACCCTCGTACATTGCCGGTGCAATACCTTGTGTTAATCCACCATGTACTTGACCTTCTACAATCATTGGATTAATAATATTACCGCAATCATCGATAGCTACAAAACGTTTCACATCAATGGCGCCAGTTTCCTCCTCTACCTCAACAACACAGATGTAAGCACCATTAGGGAAGGTTAAATTTGGTGGGTCATAGTAATGCGTTTCTTCAAACCCGGGTTCCATTCCTTGTGGGAAATTCGTATAGGCCGCGAAAGCGACATCCTGAATCGTTTTAGATTTTTCAGGAGCGCCTTTTACAAAGTACTTACCTACTTCCCATTCAATGTCATCTTCACTCACCTCCAATAAATGGGCTGCGATTTTCTTTCCTTTGTCACGTAATTTACGTGCTGCGATTGCTGCTGCTGCACCAGCAGTTGGCGTACTTCTACTGGCATAAGTCCCTAAACCATAGGGAGCGGTATCCGTATCGCCTTCATCAATTTCAATATCGGTATATGGGATTCCTAATTCTTCTGCTAGAATCTGCGCGTACGTGGTTTCATGACCTTGCCCTTGGGACTTGGTTCCAAAACGTGCCAATACTTTTCCCGTTGGATGCACACGTATTTCAGCGCTATCGAACATTTTGATTCCCAAGATATCGAAATCTTTAGAAGGTCCTGCGCCAACGACCTCTGTAAATGTGCAAATTCCAATACCCATTAATTTACCTTGGGCACGTTTTTCCGCTTGTTCTTTTTTATAATCGGCATAGCCAACCATGTCCATGGCTTTCTCTAAGGTTTGTTTATAATCGCCACTATCATAACTCCATCCCAAAGGAGAGGCATACGGAAAATCCTCTTTCTTTATAAAGTTTTTAAATCTTATTTCGGCTGGGTCCATCTTTATTTCAGCCGCTAACTTATCAACCATGCGCTCTATGGCATGTACTGCTTCCGTCACACGGAAAGAACAACGATATGCCACTCCACCCGGAGCTTTGTTTGTATAGACCGCATCTAATTCTGCAAATGCATGTTCATAATCATACGAACCTGTACAAATTGAGAACATTCCTGTTGGATATTTTGAAGGGTTTGCTGACGAATCAGTATACCCATGATCCGCTAAAGTAGAAACTTTAAAAGCTTGGATTTTTCCATCTTTTGTCGCCGCCAATTCACAATCCATATGGTAATCACGTGCAAATCCGTTTACTAAATTCTCAGAACGGTCTTCTATCCATTTTACTGGTTTTCCTATTAAGAAAGAAGCTGCAATCGCAATCACATATCCTGGATAAACAGGAACTTTACCTCCAAATCCTCCTCCAATATCCGGTGCGATAATTCTAATTTTTTCTTCAGACAAACCAACGTGACCTGCAACCAAAGCGAGAATCGTTCGAATTGCATGAGGTGCTTGAGATGTCAAATAAATCAACATTTTCTCTGTATCCTTATCATAAGATGCAACCACACCACATGTTTCAATTGAAGCAACATGAATTCTTGGTAGGTGAATACGTTCTTTTACCACCACGTCAGCAGCAGCAATTGCGGCATCCGTTTTTTCACGCTCGCCGCGTTCCCAATGGTAAATATGATTGTCTTTTTGGCCTTCTTTGTCTGGTCTTAGTAATGGAGCATCTTCATCACGAGCCTTAAAGGGATCAACCAATGCTTTCATAGGCTCATATTGCACATCTACAGCTTCAGCTCCATCTACAGCGATATATCTATCCGTTGCAATAACAGCACAAACTTCTTGCGACTGGTGCATCACTGTATCCGTGGGCAATACCATTTGTGAATCCGAAAGTAAAGTGGGCATCCAATGCAGATTGTATTGTGCTAGATCTTCACCAGTAATGACTGCTAAAACGCCATCAATAGCTAGTGCTTTTTCTTTATTGATACTTAATATTTTGGCATAGGCGTAGGGACTACGCACAATAACCATATGTAACATACCCGGCAATTTGACGTCATCGGTATAATTACCTTTGCCGTGCAAAAATCGAGCATCTTCTTTTCGTTTTACAGAGTGACCCATTCCGCCTACCTCTGGTGTTGTTTTACATGAGAACATAATTTCTTTGTTTAGAGGTTAGACTGAAGCTTCTTTTTCTTTGGACATTTCTTCTGCGGCCTGCTGAACGGATTTAACAATATTGTTATATCCTGTACAGCGACATAAATTTCCTGAAATACCCCAACGAATTTCTTTCTCCGTCGGATTTGGGTTTGTCTCTAACATATCTATAGACCTCATTATCATACCCGGAGTACAGAACCCACAGTGCAGACCATGTTGATCGTGAAATGCTTTTTGCAAAGGATGGTTGGTGCCATCAGCAGCAATACCTTCAATCGTAGTGATGTTAGCCCCATCTGCCCTAACCGTTAAATACGTACAAGATTTTACTGATTTACCATCAATTAAAATGGTACAAGCGCCACAACTAGATGTATCACATCCAATATGGGTACCTGTCATATCTAAATTTTCTCTAATAAAGTGAACTAAGAGTAGGCGAGAATCAACTTCCGCAGAAACGCTTTCGCCATTAATTGTCATTGTTACATTGTGTTTTCCCATAGCGATTTCTATTGTCTTGCTCTTTCTAAAGCCTTGTTCAACATTCGTTTCGTAATTGTATTCAGTATTGACCTTTTGTAGGCTTCAGAGCCTCTTAAATCAGATTCAGGTTCGGCATCTTCCCCAGCAATAACACCCACTTGCGCTATCAATTCATCGGTAACCTTTTTCCCTCTTAACACTTCTTCACCGCGTTCCAAACGCATAGGCACCGCACTTACATTAGTTAGGCCAATACCAATTTCTTGACAAACACCTTCATCATCTAATTCAATATGAACAGCAACTCCTGCGGTAGCATAATCTCCAACTTTACGTTCTACTTTATGATATGCGCCTCCGCTATTCTTTTTTGATTTTGGGATTTGTATTTCAGTCAAAATATCACCCGGTTCCAAAGCAGTCATATAGAAGCCATGGAAAAACTCATCTATCGGTATCGTTTTTTTACCATCAGCACCTTCTGCAATAATAGTTGCACGCAGTGCAAGCATCAAAGCGGGTTGGTCATTCGCTGCATCTCCGTGTGCAATGTTACCACCAATAGTTCCACAATTTCTAACAGAAGGGTCGGCCGTTAACCAAACAGCATCACCGAAAATTGGATATTTTGATTTTAAAATTGTATTGTGCTCTAATTCAGTCTGGGTCGTCAAGGCCCCAATTTTCAAAAGGTCTCCATCTTCTTTTATATAAGATAGTCCTTCTATTTTACTGATGTCGATAATGTGCTCTGGATTGGCAAAACGAAGTTTCATCATCGGTAGCAGACTATGCCCGCCCGACATGTATTTTGCTTCTTCACCAAGTTCCGCAGACAAAGCGAATGCTTCTTTCAAAGAAGATGCTTTGTGATAGTTGAATTTAGATGGAATCATACTTTTTTATGAATTTAATTACGAGGTAAGCATTAAATATATTCTATTTTTCTGTATATGACAAGATATTACACTTTTGTTTAACATATTGTCAGCATTAAAATTTCAACATACTTATTTAAGTGGCTGATTTTCAATATTAATATATATTTTTTCAGAATCACTATCTTTAACTTCGGACTAAAACATCAACAAATACATGTATGCTCAACCCTATTTTGACTACAATTCAACCACGCCTTGCGCCCAAGAGGTTGTTGATGCGATGTTACCACATTTCATTGAAGACTTCGGGAATCCGTCAAGTAGTCACCATCCTTACGGTTGGCTTGCAAAGAGTGCTGTTGAAGATGCTACGCTATCCATTGCTAAAAACTTAGGCGTTTCTATTAACAGTTTAGTCTATACTTCTGGTGCTACGGAAGGAATAAATATGGTCTTAAAAGGAGTTGCTCGAAAACGACAAGGCAAAGGAAAACATATCATTACAACGAAAGCCGAACACAAAGCTGTTCTAGACACTTGTGCTTTTTTAAAGGAAGATGGATTTGAAATTAGTTATTTGGATGTAAATTCCGATGGATTAATTTCTTTGGAAAGCTTAAACAATACTCTACGTCCTGATACTATTTTAGTTTCGATTCTATATGCGAACAACGAAACAGGAATCATTCAACCTTTTGATGAGATTACGAAACTTGTACATAAAAACGGAAGCCTTCTTTTCTCAGATACCACTCAAGCATTGGGAAAGTTAGATTTAACCACTATTTTAAGTCAGGTAGATTTTGCTTGTTTTTCCGCACATAAAGTCTATGGCCCAAAAGGCATTGGAATAGTGTATATACAGGACAATGAAAATAGAGATGCCCTACCTAGTTTAATCCAAGGTGGCGGACAACAAAAAAAACAACGCGGTGGAACGATAAACACCCCTTTAATAGTCGGTTTTGCAAAAGCAATTGAACTGGCATATAAAAATCTAAATGAAGAAACGCACCGATTAGAATACTTAAGGAATAAACTGGAAGCTGGCTTACTTCAAGTAGAGACTGCCATATCAAATAATAATGGATCTCAACGGTTACCAAATACGATCCACATGTCTTTTCCCTATGTAGATGGAGCAAGTTTATTGACCGCTCTTGGAACTAAAATCGCTATCTCTAATGGCTCTGCCTGTAATTCGGCTTCAGTAGAACCTTCTCACGTATTAACTGCAATGGGTATTGAACGTAGTTTGGCCTTCGGTTCATTACGTTTGAGTATAGGGAAATACACTTCTGAAAGTGATATTGAAAAAGCTATTGAAATTATTACAGAAGAAGTTGCAAAGCAAAGGGATACTAATATTCTTTGGGAACGGAGGTAATCTTGTATTCAATTGTCAACCAAAGATTAGGTGATAATTTACAAAAGAACTCCAGTTTAGACCTCAAGCAAAACCATAGCGTCGCTGCGATTTAAACTCTCCTGATCAACGTATTCCGCATGTTAACTTAACGCTCATGAATTGGCCCATTTTTCTCCCGTAACATTCCACCGGGCTTCCCTGAAAAAACACCAAGAATTTCGCTGAACAAGCTCATTGCAATTTCTTCGGGAGTGTTGGCTCCAATTTCTAGACCGCAAGGAGCATAAATTCTTTGAAGTTCCGCACCTGTAAATTCAACTCCGTTTAATTTGAATTCTTTGATCATTTTATCAAAACGTTTTCTAGGCCCCAAAGAAGCTATATACCTTGATTTACTTTTAATTAATTGTTGCAGATTGGCATAGTCCGTCTTATAATCGTGTGCCATTAAAATTATTGCGGTTCTATCATCAATCTCAGGTCGAGCATCTCCATCTTTGAGATAAATATCTTTTACAGACTGCAATTTTTCTTTTTTGAGCTTTTGCACATTCCCCACAAGACTCACATCCCAATCCATTAATTTTGCTAAGGCTAACATTGGGTAAACATCATAGTTATCTCCGTAAATTGCCAAATGAAACTGTGGTGGAATCAGTTCAATAAAAACACTCGCCTTAACGGCGTCCTTCTCAAAATGAAAGGTCTTAGATTTTTTATTTTCTAGCACCTGTTTAATCTTTTCATGAAGAAACTCTCGCAATCCTGCATGTTCGCAATCCTTTAAGGATGAGGCATTTTGATCATAATAAAAACTCCTGCCTAAAGGAATAGCCTCTATATCTAAATTTAAAGCCGTTACCGTGGCAATAACATGCTCCCCTCTATCCGTAACACATTTTTGTAGCATTTCTAAGGTTGTTGAACCTTCTGAAATGGGAGAAATCAACACATCTATAACACCATTACAGCCTAACCCAACGCCTATTTCATTCTCCTTTGAGGTATCATATGTAACAATGGAAGGTTGTTGTTTTAGAATTGCAATTTGTGAACGCTGCAAGGCATCCCCTTCTAAACAACCTCCACTTATTCCTCCCTCAAAAACTCCCGATTCAAAAACGAGCATTCGTGCACCTTCTCTCCTGTAAGATGATTCTTCTACTCGAACAACCTGAGCTATAGCACACTTTTCCCCTGAATTTTTAAAGGAATTATAAAGTTGGAGTATGGATTTTATCTCTTTCATAATGTTAGCAGTACTTTTCTTTTTGACAATAACTCCTCTAATATATCTAAAATTAGCTATATTGAATGCTCTAATTGCTAAGAAAGAAATGAAGGATTCCTTTGACAGAACAATTGACTACGTGCGTATCGCTGTAACCGATCGCTGTAATTTACGATGCTTTTATTGTATGCCAGCGGAAGGAATTCCGTATGAACCTAAAGCACATTTACTTAGTTATGAGGAAATTACCAGATTACTAAACGTATTGGGCAGTATCGGTTTTCAGAAAGTCCGATTTACTGGTGGCGAGCCTTTTCTTAGGAAAGATTTTATCCAATTATTAGAAAACACCGCTAAATTAGACGCTTATAAATCGATACATATCACTTCTAACGGAACGCTTTTGCAAAGGCATATTCCAAAACTAAAGGAGCTAGGTATCACCAAAATCAACTTAAGTATTGATTCCTTGGATAAGGAGCGTTTTCATAAAATCACACGCCGGGATGATTTTGAAAAAGTGATGCAAACCTTTCATATGTTGATTGAAAATGGATTCAAAATCAAATTGAACGCTGTCATCATGAAGGGCATAAATACGCAAGATATTATTCCACTAGCGGAACTTGCCAAAGATTACCCTGTTGATGTACGTTTTATTGAAGAAATGCCTTTTAATGGAGGATATAAGGAAAACGTTGAAATGTATTCCGCCAGGGATATTCACGCAGATTTAAAAGCGCATTATTCCAGTTTGGAAAAAATCCCAGGGAAACACGGTGATACCGCTAGTTTGCTCTCTGTTCCCGGTTACAAAGGAAATATTGGTGTAATCGCCGCTTTTTCTCGAACCTTTTGTAACACATGTAATCGTCTTCGAATATCATCCAAAGGCGAAATCAAAAGCTGTTTATATGATGATGGTGTTTTTAATATTCGAGATTTTATGCGAAGTGGAATTTCCGATG
>CBDUKC010000082.1:0-11729 GCA_965367705.1 uncultured Maribacter sp.
TACAAGCGCTTAAAGATCGAGCGCAACAAATTATTCAAAATCCAGATAAGTACTGATGAAATCTTAACATTAGTGTAACCTACCCATAGCAATCAGAAACCACTTGTTACGCCTGTATACACAATGACACAAGAAGGTTCAAATACAAAAAGTCATTTTCTAACAGTTTAGAAAATGACTTTTTATTTACCGTAGTATATAAAATATACTATTTCAGCACACCATCTACAATACCGTATGCAATGGATTCTTCTGCGTTCATCCAATAATCCCTATCAAAATCCTTTAGAACCTTCTCGAATTTCTGACCACAATTATCGGCTAATATTTGGGCACTTAATTCTTTAGTCTTAATAATTTCTCTTGCTTGTATCTCTATATTGGAAGCCTGCCCTCTAGCGCCACCACTTGGTTGGTGAATCATTACCTGAGCATGAGGCTGTATAAAACGTCTCCCTTTTTTTCCTACAGACAAAAGAATTGACCCCATAGAAGCGGCCAAACCTGTGCAAATAGTAGAAACTGGGCTCTTTAATGCCTTAATAGTATCGTACATCGCAAAACCAGACGTAACATACCCACCTGGACTATTAATGTATAATTGAATTTCTTTATTGTTCTGCATATCCAAATACAACAACCTATCTATTACATGTTTTGCAGAATCATCATCTACCATACCCCAAAGAAACACCTTTCTTTCTTCCAACATCTTTTCGTCGATAGTCTCTTGTATCTTTCCTTTTTTAGAGCTCATATTTCGTTTTATTTTTGAAATTCAAAATTAGTGAAATAATTAATAAGGAAGTAAGGTCTTGTACTTGGTTTACTAAAAAACATTAGTCCTCTAACTCTACGGTATTCTCGGTTATTTTTTTAATCGGTACTACAATTTTTCCCTTTTTAGTTTTTACGACCATGGAAATATGATCAATAGCCTCTATTTTGCCTTCTATATCCTTTAGCTTAATCGTATCACCAACCTCGTATAATTTTCTAGTATAAAAGGTACGTAACAAATCACCAACAATTTCTTTTGACCCTAATCCAAGGGCTAGGGAAAATGCCAATAAGAAGGCTCCTAAAACAAGGCTAAAATTACTAGTAATAATAGCTGTATCTACCCCAGCTTGGTTTAATGCCGTAATGGAAACAAAGAACGTTATAAGGTAAAAAATAGCACCGCTAACCATCTTTATTCCTCCAGTACCAAGAGACTTCATTACGTCCGTTACCGCTTTCTTAACGATTGTAGCCAAATAAAGACCTCCAATCAAGATCAATAATGCACTTAATAAAGTAGGTAGATATCCAAAAAGAGAATAAATAGCATCGGAAATAGCATTTAGTCCAAATATTTGAGCCAAAATCACGGTAAACAAAAGAATCAGCATTAACTTAACGGTATTCAGGGCTACCTTAAGAAGGTCTATCTTCAATTGTTTGTCACCAAAAAGTTTTGAATCGGCCACGCGCTGGGAAAGCACATCTATCTTAGCGGCCTTCAACGTTCTTTTTAGGATAAAAAGCACGATTTTTATGATTAACCATGCTACCAACAAACCTAAAAGGCCTAGTATAAACTTAGGCACCATTTCTGCAGCTGCAGATAACAGACCTCCGAAACTTTCTGCCAACGTATTTTTTAATTCGTTAATTGTTTTCATTTTTTAGGTATTTATTTTTTTGTGGTTTTCATAAGTCCGGCAATTAAAGAGGTATAATCTTTAGTAAACAATGAAGCCATTTCCATGATTAGCTTCGCCATGGCTACGTCGTTCATCACTTTTTGACGTAGTTCTGGTGGAACATCCTTTAAATCTCCCTGAATCCTTTTAAATGGATTTATATTTTTTTCTGACATTTAGGGTAATGAATTATAGGTTTCTATCACTCTAGCTTTCGCCCTTTTTAATCGCATTTTAATGGCACTACTGCTTATTTCCATTATGGACTCCAGTTCTTTTATAGAAACACCATCTTGATACTTGAGCAGCAATAGGGTCTTTTCTTCTGGCTCAATAAGCTCTAAGGCCTTCTTTAATTTTTCTACCTGCAGGTCGAGCAGACTTTCATCCGTAACCTCAACAGTGAGTTTATATTCGCTATCGTCTATGTTGTTTGCCTTATCACTAATCTTTCTTCCCTTATCCCTATTTACATAGTTAACACAAAAATTATAGGTAAATGAATACAACCAGGTCGAAAATTTAGATTTTCCTTTAAATGACCCTAATTTCACAAAAAGCATCAAAAAAATATCCTGGGTCAAATCTTCAGCCTCTTTCTGGGACTTCGCAAAACCATAACACTTATTATACACCATTTTGGCGTACCGGTCATACAGTACACCAAACATCATGGAATCCTTTTTCGCTACAATTTTTTTGACAAGCTCCTCATCGGAAATGTCTTTATACGGGTCATCAGAATCCAATTTGGTTTGGAATTGGTTGCTTATGATGATTAGACACAGTTTTCTTAAGAAGGTCACTCTCGGGTTGTTTTAGACTTACGTAAAAATAGGTCAAAGAATCAGCAATCGATATATTTGTATAAAATTACAATCATTATGAGAAAGATTTTAGCTACCGGACTAATCACTATAACGCTACTTTTTAGCTGTAAGGAGCAACAAAAAACCGCGATAGACAAGGTTGAAACCATAGAAGAGCAAAAAAGTATTCCAGAACAAGTAGCCTATGCCAATGGCTTCTCTAACTGGGCAAAGGTGAACAACATCACCTTTACATTTAATGTTGACCGGAAGGATTCCCATTTTGAACGCACATGGTCTTGGGCTCCAAAAACCAATGATGTCGTTTTTATGACACGAGAAGACACCATCTCCTATAATAGAAAAACTGTTGATACCGTGCTGGCCAAAACGGATGCAGGATTTATAAACGATAAATTTTGGTTATTGGCCCCTTATCAATTGGTCTGGGATAAAAACGGATATACGTATGAACACCAAACCACAGCAACCGCACCAACGTCTAAAGAATCCATGCAAAAACTAACAATCGTTTATGCCAGTGAAGGAGGATATACACCAGGTGATGCCTACGATTTTTATTTTGAGGACGATCTTATAATACAGGAATGGGCCTTTAGAAAAGGAAATCAAGAAGAGCCAAATATGGTCACCAGCTGGGAAGCTTATCAAGATTTCAATGGACTAAAAATAGCTACCATGCATCAGCGGGCCGATGAGGATTTTAAACTGTTTTTTACTGGGATAACCGTAGAGTAAAGTGCAACAGGATTATTAGGTTGATTCAAACCAAACAGCTAGAAATAACTTGAGTTCCTATTTTCAATAGCCTGTTAACTAGGTCCCGCCTCTTTCTTCTTTAAGGCAAAGGTGATTGCTAAAATAAAAGTTGCACAGAAGAAGAGCACTACAAAACTGGTCTTTAACGATGAAGTTTCTGCTAGAAACCCTAAAATTGGAGGAGCGCATAAAAATCCGGCATAGCCCGTACCCGCTATAAATGCGATACCTTTGGATGAATCTACCCCTTTTACATTCCCACCTATTCTAAAAACCTCGGGTATCATAACCGAAAAACCCAATCCTCCAAGGGCAAATCCGGCTATTGCCAAATATGTATTCTCCGTAAGCACTAATCCATATCCCGCCAAGGCTAATATAGCGCCTATTGCAATTATCTTAACGGAACCTAATTTTTCGCTTACCGCGTCACCCATAAAACGACCTAAAGTCATGGTAACCTGAAACCCTAAAAAACCGGCACCCCAAAGGGCTTCCGGTGCGATGCTTACTTCCTTTAAATAGAGACCGCTCCAGTCTACAATCGCTCCTTCGCTCCCCATGGCAAGAAAGGAGATTAATCCCAGGAATAACAGGGGTTTAAACAGCTTTAAACTAAATCCTTCATTCTCAACTTTAGCAGCTGTAACATGTAAATACTTTTTATAAAATATAAGATTCACAACCAGTACAAAGGCTACGGCTAACCCCATATGTAAAACAGGATTGTCTAAAGGTCCGATTAAAAAACTACCAATACCGGCCAAAACACCACCCAAACTAAAAAAACCATGGGAGGCGGACATGAATTTAACTTTATCCTTTTTTTCAATCTCAGTGACTAGTGTATTCATAGAGATATCCGTAAACCCATTGGACGCGCCGAATAAAAATAGTGCACCCATTAATGCATAATAACCAGATGCCAATAATGGCAACATGGCTGCCATACAACTCAATAAAACACCATAAAACGTAGCTTTTCCAACTCCCAGACTGTTTATCCATCTAGAAGCAAAAGGGAATACCGTAAAAACACCTAATGACAAAAAGAAAATAGCAAAACCAAGTTGGGAATTATCAATAGCCAAACCATCCTTCACCTGCGGAATATAAATGGCCCAAGTACCAAACAGAATATTTAAACTAGCGAACACCCAAGAGGGTCCAAAATAGTTCGCGTTCGTTAATATTAATCGTAATGATTTCATTTTTTGCCTGGTGTTTAAAAAAACAGGTAGATTGGCACTACCATCTTATTCTTATTTTGAAAGAATACCTTGTTTTAAGATTTGTCCAAATCGATACATATCCTCATAAGAACAATAAAACGGTGCTGGAGCTAAACGAATTACATTCGGTTCGCGCCAATCCGTAATAACGCCATTTTCCATAAGATAGTTGAACAAAGCTTTTCCTTCGCCATGTAAAAAAACCGATAGTTGGCATCCTCTTTCCTTTGGTGTAATAATTTCAAAAGAACTGTCTACTTCAGCATCTATTTCCCTTAGAATAAATTCAAGATACGCGGTGATTTTGTCTCTTTTCTCTATTAAAGCATCCATGCCGACCTCTTCAAATAATTCTAACGAAGCCAAGTAAGGTGCAACAGATAAGATTGGGGCATTACTAATTTGCCAAGCATCCGCATTTTCCATGGGTTCAAATTCCGGTTTCATTAAAAACCGTGTTTCTTTTTTAGTTCCCCACCAACCCTCAAAACGAGGAATATCCTTTCTGTTCAGGTATTGTTCGTGCACATAAATACCAGAGGCATTTCCTGGCCCACTGTTCATATACTTGTAGCTACACCATGCCGCAAAATCAGCACCCCAATCGTGCAGCTTCAACTCCACGTTTCCAACGCCGTGGGCCAAATCCCAACCCACGTTTGCACCAACAGCTTTACCAGTTTTGGTAATGGCTTCCATATCCAATACCTGCCCATTATAATAGTTAACACCACCGATAAGTACCAAAGCCAACTCGTCTCCCACTTCGTTGATTTTATCTATAAAATCTTCCGTACGCCAGGCATGTTCTCCTTCTCGTTTTTTCACTTCTACAATGACACTATTTGGGTCGAATCCGTGAAATCGTGCTTGACTTTGCAACATATACTGATCACTAGGAAACGCTTTTTCCTCGCAAATTATCTTACATCTTTTCCCTGTAGGCCTGTAAAAAGAAACCATCAATAGATGAAGGTTTACCGTTAAGGTATTCATTACGGAAACTTCTTTTGGTAACGCACCAACTACTTTGGCGAGAGGGTTGGCCAAACGTTCATGATAGTCCCACCAAGGCTTTTCAGCATAAAAGTGACCTTCTACAGCTAATTGCGCCCAGTCGTTCATCACATCGTCTACGTACTTTTTGGTACGCTTAGGTTGAAGCCCTAAGGAGTTACCCGTAAAATAGATGACTTCTTTCCCGTTGACTTTTGGGAAATGAAACTCATTTCTGTAGGGTCGCAGCGGGTCCTGTTCATCTCGTTCTTGGGCATAAGAAAGCGTGTTCTTGAATGTCATAGCCTCATTTTTATGTAAAAATAGTCATCTGGTTGTAAAGAATGATAAAACTATGGGATAATGAAGACTCACTCAACATTAGGCCATCGCATTTCTATAATATGCCTTTTAAAACCTACTTTTTCATAGGCACGCAAAGCCGCACTATTCTCATCATAAACCGTAAGTCGAATCTCCTTCAGTCCGTTATCTAAAGCCCATGCTCTTAATTTTACAAGAATCTTACCATTTAAGCCTTGTCCCCTATATTCAGGTATGGTAAACATAAATCCTAAATAGGCATAGGTTTTATGATTCAAATAGGGCTTAGCAGTTTTCTCTAAACCATATCCACAGCTAACAATACGCTCATTATGAGTTGCTACCAGAAGTAATGCCCTAGGATTGTGTAGTAAGTCCTCTAAATCATAGTAAGAAATAGGGTCTGCTTCCAAAGTGGGATCAAAGGGCCGTTCTGCGCTAATGACTCCTTGTTCCATCCCTTTTAAGATGTCTAGATCGTTTAGCGTAGCTTTTCTTATGTTTATTTCCATACGTTTTTCAAAGATCTAAAATAATGTATAAATAAGTACTTTTACAAAAAGAAACAGATGCATTTTCTATCCACGTTATTGGAAGATTATATTGCGGATAATTCGCAGTCAGAACCTGAACTACTAAGGGCACTTACCCGAGAAACGCATCTAAAGGTTATACAACCAAGAATGCTCACTGGCCATTTTCAAGGTAGGACACTTAGCTTGTTGTCCAAAATTATACATCCAAAATACATTTTGGAAATAGGAACCTATACCGGATATTCTGCACTATGTTTGGCCGAAGGACTGCAAACTAAAGGAGAATTGCACACCATAGACGTGAATGCCGAGTTGTATGACATACAACGGAAATATTTTGACAAAA
Organism: uncultured Maribacter sp.; assembly: GCA_965367705.1. GTDB lineage: Bacteria > Bacteroidota > Bacteroidia > Flavobacteriales > Flavobacteriaceae > Maribacter. The sequence continues at coordinate 6,712 of CBDUKC010000082.1, forward strand.
GTGGTTACGGTAAACAATTATTTCAACATACCGGTAACGCATTAGACCTTATTCCCAAACTCAACAAAACATTCGACCTCATCTTTATAGATGCTGAAAAAAAGGACTATCTTAAGTATTTAGAAACTGTTCTACCCCATACAAAATCTGGTACTGTAATCCTCTCGGATAATGTATTGTGGTCGGGAAAGGTGATCGAAAAAATTGAGCGAAAGGACAAAACAACCAAACTCTTATTGGAGTATAACAAAACATTAGCAGCTCATCCTTTATTGGATACCGTACTGCTTCCTATTCGTGATGGTTTAACCCTAAGTAGGGTAAAATAAGTTTACCATGAAGCCAATAAAAAAACAGTGCAGACCCTGAGCCTACGAGTGCACCTACCATTAAATCTATGGGGAAATGAACTCCAACATAGACCCTACTCATGGTAAATAATAATGGCCAAATATAAAAAACAGCTACCCATCTGAATTCCTTCCTTAAAAAGAGCACTACAATCGTAGTAATGGAAAATGATGATGATGCATGCCCAGAGAAAAAACTATAGCCTTGAGAACTCTTTAATATTCGTATAAAACTATTGATTTCTAAATCATTATTTGGTCGCAACCTTTCAACGATTTCCTTAGTTAAATCCGTAAGAGTGTGCACAAAAACAAACATTACGACCACGGTCAATACGCTATACAAAGCCTGTTTTTTTGGGAAAGCTCTAAAGAATAGAAAAAGAAAAAATAGGTAAAGGGGAATCCATGTAGTTATGGTGGTTACTGTAGACCAAAAAAAATCGTATTTCTCTATGCCAAGACTGTTTAAATAGATGAAGGTTTCCCGGTCCCACTCTAATAGCTTGTCGAACATCGTCTACTTTCGTTTAACAGAGCCGGCCGCGTCTCCTAGACTCTTGCTTATATCACCAAAGCCTTTTTTTACATCATCACCAATCCCTTTATTGATGCTGCTTTTAACATCATCGATATCTTTTTGTATATCCGTAATAACACTGGTATCTATACCTTGTTTGTCGGCACTTTTTTGAATTTCTCGCTTAATATCTTCAGTAGCATCCCTAAGTTGGCGCATACCTTTACCTAGTCCTTTGGCTATACCGGGAATTTTATCCGCACCAAAGACCATTACCACGATAAACATGATAAAAAATATTTCACCACCGCTAATAAATAAGAAATGCGTTAACATCATAGTACAAATATAAACAAGTTTATTATTGGAATAAAAAAAGCCTCGTTGATTAACGAGGCTTTTTTTACAAAATGTTTGCTTTACTTTCCTTTCACCTTTGACTTAAAAGTATCAAATTCGTTCTGACCCTCTTTTTTAGGCCAAGAGTTGTTGGTAGTATCGATATCGGCTGTTTCTAGTTTTGGATCTACAATAACCCCTGTCAACTCACTTGCAGAGGAAATAACAACTTTAACTTCCTTATCACTTTTTCTCCAAATTTCTGCAGGATAGGTTATATTTTTAACCGTCCCATCAGCATAGGTATATTCGACTATTAATGGCATCGGGATTCCTCCAGGTTTGTCATAAGTTATCTCGTAGAAATACTTTGGCTCTACAACTTGCGTACGTTCTGCGGCCGTCATATTATCCATCATAAATTCTTTTAAGGTTTTTGACGTTTCAGATGGGCTTACCCCTTCTAAGGAAGCATCGTACCCCTCGCTATCCGAAGACACTAAAAATACTTTTGACATTAAATCTCCGGTAACGGGTTTTTTCGCTACTTGGTACTTTTTAATACCCTTTACCCCTATATCCACGTAATCGGTAGTGTAGAACCAGCCTCTCCAAAACCAATCCAAATCAACAGCGGATGCATCTTCCATAGTTCTAAAGAAGTCCTCAGGTGTAGGATGTTTAAACATCCATCTACGAGAATACGTCTTAAAAGCGTGATCAAATAATTCTCTTCCCATTACTGTCTCTCGCAATATGTTCAAAGCGGTTGCCGGTTTTCCATAGGCATTGGGTCCTAATTGATATGCATTCTCTGGATTGGACATGATTGGTGAAATTGTACTCTGATCACCACTCATATAAGGAACTATTTTTGAAGGTGCTCCCCTCCTTGACGGATACGCACTATTTGGTGCAATAGCTTCCGGAAACTCTTCCCCAAATTCCTGTTCTGCCATGTATTGCATGAAAGTATCTAGACCTTCATCCATCCAACCCCATTGTCGCTCATCGGAATTTACAATCATTGGAAAAAAGTTGTGACCTACTTCATGAATGATTACACTAATCATACCGTATTTTACACGGTCCGAATACGTACCATCCTCGTTGGGCCTACCGTAGTTCCAGCAAATCATAGGATACTCCATCCCTTGGTTTTTTGCATGTACGGAGATTGCTTTAGGATAGGGGTAATCAAACGTATGAGAGGAATAGGATTTTAAGGTAGCAGCTACCGCTTTTGTAGAATACTCTTCCCATAAGGGGTTTCCCTCTTTTGGATACATGGATATAGCCATCACATCCTTACTGCCGACTTTCACGGCTTGCATGTCTAAAATGAACTTACGCGAAGTAGCAAATCCAAAATCCCTAACATTTTGTGCTTTTAGCTTCCAAGTCTTTGTTTTATTGGAGAAGTTCTTTTCCAATGCCTCTACCTCTTCTTGGGTTACTATTAATACAGGTTTATCATACGACTTCTTCGCCATTTCATAGCGTTGCATCATATCTTTAGTATATACCTCCTTACGATTTTGAAGCACTCCCGTACCATCTAAAATATGGTCTGCTGGAACCGTTATATTTACTTCATAATCACCGAATGGCAGAGCAAATTCTCCACTTCCCCAAAATTGATGGTTTTGCCATCCCTCCACATCGTTATAAACGGCCATCCTTGGAAAAAACTGTGCAATTACATAGGCACGGTTTCCGTCTTTAGGAAAAAACTCGAATCCCGACCTCGCACGATTAACGGTATGATCAGGAATATTGTAGTTCCATTTAATAGCGAATGAATACTGCTCTCCACTTTTTAAGCTCGTAGGAAGATCAACACGCATCATGGTAGAATTGATAGTGTGCGAAAGGGCTTTACCTGAAGCATCCTTCACATACTCTATATTAAAACCTCCGTCAAAATTTGGCGTTATAAATTGCTTTGCAAAACCTTCAACCGTATTCTCTTCGGTTACGCTACTCCCATTTCGTAGCAGTGCCTTAGCATCCTTAGCTCTAACGTTCTGATCTAATTGCACCCATAGGTACTCCAAATTATCAGGAGAATTATTGGTATATGTTATGGTCTCCTCACCAAAGATTTTTGCATTTTTATCATCCAAACGAATATCCATCACATAATCTGCCTGCTGCTGATAGTAATCAGGACCAGGAGCTCCGGAAGCGGAGCGGTAGGTATTTGGAGTGGCGAACTCCTCATATAACTGTTTGAACTTACTTTGATTGTAATGGCCAGGTTCTTTTTCTTTCTGTCCTTCCTGAGCAAAAGAAGCTGCTCCGAACAAAAATAGAACCGATGCAAAAGCGTATTGTAATCTTTTCATTTTATATACTTTTTTTAATGGTCGTAAATTTAAGTTTTTAAAAGTATTTACTTAGATATGTTACAAATTTAACATTCCTTTAGTATCCGATTTTAGAAGTACAAAACTTTTCTTTTTTCCTGCGATATTGAAATGTAGCACGTTCTGTTGTTCATCAAACAAATCGGTTAGAATTTTATTATCTATACCTATATTGGTAATGTTTGAGAGATCTACATTAGGGACTTCCAGAAACATAATAATAACATCCGTATCATATTTTTTACCAAGAATCGTATAAGCTACAGGTTTTCCGTTGATAGAAATATTGAATTTAGATTGCACATACTTTTTTAGGTATTCCTGTCCTTCTGGCGACTCTTCCTCCGCACCAAGCGCCGTTTCTATTCCGTACCGTTCTAACAACACCATATTCATATCATCGGTAAAAACTCTGCATGTAATTTGTAGGGCCTTATCCTTTTGAGAATACTTTACATTGGTAACACTTATGTAGAACTTATGTACCGTAGCGAAAGCCAACAGTGGTAATATCAGTATTAATAAAGCTTTTTTCATTTTTAATCAATAAAAGGATATATGCTTTCTACTGGCAAATTATATGCCATAGAATGGTGTTACTCCAAGTTATTATTTTTTCGATAGGCCATGCTTCTCTTCTCCATATATGACCATATTTTCAATACATCATGGGCATCTACCAAGGATTGAAACTCGGTATCAATTTCGCAAAAATAAAGGAAATCATCAATTTTATCCGTAGGGATACGTAGTCTAGTTCGGTATAAAGAATCTGCATAAAACTCCCGTACCCGTCGTGTCCGATCATATAAATTATTTCTTGCTACCCGTTCCTTAAGCATTTTAGTGCGACCAGAAATTCCGTTTAAAATTGGGTTTATAGGGATTAATCCTCCCCCAGAGGTAGCCTCAAAAAGCTGGCGTTCAGCTTGTGTCTTAATTCGAACATGGGCATTCGGTAGGCCCAAGGATTCCGCCGACACAACCGGATTAGTTTTTAGCGTACCAATGTCTTTGGCAATATCTCCTGTAAGGTTGTAGGGTGTTACCACTACTTCATCCAACTCCGTTAATTCATCTTCTAGGGGCACACTAACCAATGAGCTCTCTAACATCTCTTCCGATACCACCAATTGTTTTTTCTTGAATTGAACGGCCGAAAATACCAACGTATCATTAAGTTGTACTTGAATAGCAAAAAAACCGCTAATATTGGTTATTGTGGCTCTGTTAGAAGTAATATTCAGCACATGTGTAGCTGCTACATCGCCATCTTTACTGTAAACTTTGCCTTCTATGGTTTTTGTAGCCACCTGTGAAAACCCGATCGACGATACAAAACATAGACAACAAAAATAACTACTCTTCATTCAACTCCGCTAGAAACGTCTTGCTGTGATTTACCAAGGAGTCTATTAGCTGAAATTCATTCTCCTTTTT
>CBDUKC010000083.1:0-11702 GCA_965367705.1 uncultured Maribacter sp.
TAGCTCATTGGCACCCATTTTGGTTTTTTCGTTGGCAGTTCCATCAAATGCATTGAATCTGTTGTCGTAGCCTTGTACTTGGAACACCATATCTCCCCATCTATTGTAGATGGATACAACGTTATCGGGACTGTCCTCAATACCGTCAATAGTCCAAAAATCGTTCAGGTTGTCACCATTAGGGGAGAATCCGTATTGGGTTAGGTCCGGTAAAATTTCTGTGGTAAAGCTGATTTCGTTACATCCATTAGCACTTCCGTCTTCGTTATAGGGTATTACAGTTACAAAGATTTGCGTGTTTTCATCAAAATCCATGTCTGGGTCATAACTTAAGATATTGCCTACATCACCTGAAAATAGTTCAGAACCACCGGAACTTGTCCCAATAGTTAGGGTATACCCGGTAGCGTTATCAATTGGGTTCCAAGTAATATTTGTGGAAAGCGGCGCATCGGTCGTATTTTCTAGAGGGGTGCTTAAGCTTGTACATGCTGGAACCATGATGATATCTTCTGTCATAAAGCTTTCTTCCGTACAACCTAAAGCATCTCCATCTTCGTTGTAAGGAGTTACCGTAACAAAGAAAATAGTATTTTCTTCCCATGTTGATGGAGTATAGCTTAACGTGTTGCCAACATCTCCGGTAAAAATATCTGAACTTTCTGGACTGGTTCCAACAGTAAGTCGATAACCTGTTGCGCCGTTTGCTGCGTTCCACGAAATAGCAGCATCAATAGGTACATCCAGTGCATCTGCTAGCGAACTGCTAAGGTTGGTACAATCGGGAAGGTTAATAATATTTTCCGTAGTAAAGCTCTCTTCCCTGCATCCAACTGCGTCCCCATCGGTATTGTAAGGCAGTATCGTAACAAAGATTTCAGTGTTGTCTATAAGGTCGGTCAAAGGATTATAACTCAATGTGTTTCCAACATCCCCCGTAAAGATATCGGACATGCCGGAACTTGTGCCAAGACTAAGCTTGTATCCTGTTGCGTTAGAAACTTCATTCCATAAAATGTTAGAAGAAACCGTAACGTTTTGCGCACCATTTACAGGCATGTTTAACGAGGTGCAATCTGGTAGATTTAAAATATTCTCCGTGGTAAAGCTTTCTTCAGAACATCCTGTTGCGCTACCATCTGTATTGTATGGGGTAACCGTAACATAAATCGTCCTGTTTTCTTCAAAAGGAGTTGTTGGTGAGTAGGTCATTACATTACCCATATCGCCAGTAAATAAATCAGTATCCCCAGAACTTGTACCCACGGTAAGTGTATACCCAGTTGCGTTGGCTACTGTATTCCAAGTTATAGATGATGAAATTGAAACGTTCGTTTCCCCATTTAAGGGACCGCTCAATGTGGTGCAATTTGGTAGGTTCATTACATTTTCGGTAGAAAATTGTTCTTCCGTACATCCAAGTGCATCACCATCAGTATTATACGGGATAACAGTCACAAAAACTGTGGAATTCTCTTCAAAATTGGTTACAGGATCATAACTTAATGTATTTCCAACATCCCCTGTAAATAGCTCAGAACCACCTGTTGTTGTGCCTACAGAAAGTCTATAACCTGTTGCACCCGAAGCAGTATTCCAATTAATATTTGAATCGATAGAAACATTGGATTCATTATTTAGCGGTCCGCTCAAGGTAGTGCAGTTCGGTAGTTCAATAGTGTTGATAGTTGTAAACCGCTCCTCAGTGCATCCGTTTGGGCTACCAAATGTATTATAGGGGGTTATGGTTACAAATATTTCAGTATTTTCTGGCAGATCATTCATTAAATCCAACGTGGTTACGTTACCGACATCTCCAGAATACAAATCGCTTGCACCTGTACTTGTTCCAACCGTAACGCTATAGCCAGTGGTATTGGCGGCTGCGTTCCAAATTAAATCGGTGTCTAAGGCGACATCGATAGCGTTAGCTAATGGCGTGCTCAATGTGGTGCATGCAGGAGGATCTATCAAACTTGATGTCCCCGTCCTAAAACTTTCTTCGGCACAACCAGTTGCATCACCTACATCGTTATAAGGGATAATGGTAATATAATGAGTTCTGTTCTGTTGCAGTAGGTCTGCAAAACTGTACATTGTAATATTCCCAACATCTATGTTATTAGCTACTTCGATTCCACCTTGTGTAGTGCCTACAAGAACTAGATACCCTGTTGCTCCATCTACTGTGTTCCAAGTAATATCAGTATCTATTGGTACTCCGGTTGTTCCATTGGTTGGACTTAACAAGTTAGTACAAGCTGGGGGTACTGGAATAATCTCTGTTGTAAAGCTTTCCTCGGCACACCCTATTGCATCACCTTCATCATTATAGGGCACAATGGTTACGAAAATATCGGTATCCTCTGGAAAGTCGTTTAATAAATCAAATGTGGTTACGTTGTTAACATCTACATCGTTCATGATATCGCTTGCTCCTGTGGTTGTTCCAACGGTCAGACGATAACCATCTGCATTGGCGATTGGTGTCCAGCTCAGATCCGTGTTAATCGCGACAGCGGTGCCATTGTTTAGGGGCGGCATAAGTGTGGTACATTCTGGAATTGTTGCTGGATCACTGGAAATGCTAAAACTTTCTTCTGTACATGGTCCAACGGCATCACCTTCATCATTGAATGGTGTTATGGTAACGTAGACCGTTTCACCGGTATTGAAGTCGGTTGCAAACTCGTAAGAGGTATCGTTAACGGTAATAACATCTACCACATCGTTAGATCCAGCCGCAGTTCCTACGGTCAAGCGATATCCTCTAGCGAAAAGTGCAGGCTCCCATGTTAAATTGGTATTGACTGGTATATCTATTGCGCCGTTCAATGGGGAAGCTAAGACGGTACATTCTGGCAAGGGACAATCTAAAACATCATTTTCAATGGTCCATCCATACGTGTCTATTATAGCTTGTCGTTCTTCGAATGCGTCACAATAGGGTAATCCTTGGGCACCAAAGCTAATACCACTTGTTAAGTTCTGTTCTGACCATGCAATAAGGGTATTGTCATAGTTCTCCCTTGTTAGTCCTGTGTCATTCAACATATCCACCATATCGCTTACACCGCTAACATCCCAATCTCCCAAGTATTGATTTAGAGCAGATGCATTGTTAAATGTGGATTTCATATTAACTGTTCCCAAATCCCATTGTTCCATGGTTTGGTCATAGGCAATAGCATTTTCGAACATAGCTTCCATAGTACTGACTCCGGCTACTCTCCAATTATTTAAACTTTGGTTGAAAGTGCTTGCTTCGCTAAACATTTTAGCCATGCTAGTGACACCTCTTACATTCCATGAATTTATGTCTTGGTTGAACGTGGTCGCATTTTTAAACATATTGGCCATAGTCGTGACAGAGGCCACGTTCCATGAAGTTAGAGGTTGGTCAAATGTAACTGCCTCTTCAAACATACCCAGCATCGTTATTACAAATGAAGTATTCCAAGCACCAATTGGTTGATTGAAATTAGCTGCTCCATGGAACATTTCTGCCATGGTAAGTACCTCTCCTGTATCCCAATTTTCTATAGGTTGGTTAAACGCTATTGCATCCTTGAACATCTCCTGCATATTGGTTACGGATGCAACGTTCCAATTATTGATTTCCCCGTTGAATAGTTCAGCCTGCTCAAACATGGAGGGCATTAACGTAACGGAAGTAACATCCCAAGCGTTCAACGGCTGATCAAATACCAAAGCACCTTGGAACATTGAGGACATATTTGCCACCGCACTTACATCCCAATCATTTAAAGGCTGGTTAAAGACTTCTGCAGATTCGAACATGGAAGACATGTTAACTACGGAATTTACATCCCAGCTATTTAGAGGTTGGTCAAAAGAAACTGCTCCTCTAAACATTGAACGCATATCTATTACGCTGGTCACATTCCAGGTATCTATATTTTGATTGAAGGCGCTAGCAGCATGAAACATGGTTGCCATGCTTGTTACCAAACCAACATCCCATTCGTTCAATGGTTGGTCAAAAACCGAAGCATTGTTGAACATGGCAAACATGCTGGTTACCTTTTCAACATTCCAATCATTTAGAGGTTGGTTAAAAACCCTAGCAGACTCGAACATATTATTCATTAATAGGACATTACCAACATCCCACATACCTATGGGCTGATTGAAAACAGGGGTGCTTTTGAACATATCGGACATATCGGTAACATTACTTACGTTCCAACTACTTAATGGTTGGTTAAATAATGCAGCCCTATCAAACATTCCGGCCATGTTCGTAACATTATCTACTGTCCAACTATTAATGTTTTGATTGAATATATCCGTTTGCTCAAACATGCGTGACATATTTAAAACATTACTTGTATCCCAATTGTTTAAAGGCTGGTCAAAGGCATCGGCACCTAAAAACATTGCGAACATGCTAGTAACATTCTCAACATTCCAACTATTCAATGGCTGAGCGAATGCTCTTGCGCCTATCAACATCGAACTCATGTTGGTAACGTTACTTACGTCCCATGAGTCAATACTCCCATTAAAAAGAATACAGCCAGAAAACATGCTAGACAAAATTTCTACTGCAGCTAGGTTGGGAATATCTTGCGCATTATACTCCATATTAGAACAACCGTAAAAAGCACGTTCCATGGTTTGCCATTCCTGTGTTCCCCATTGGTCTATGGAAGTCAGTTTTATGTTGTCAGTATTCGAGTAATTGTGAAACGGTGCTGGAAAGTTGCCAATTATCGAAACTGTATACGTACCAGGAGTAAGATACGTGTGGGTAATGTTTCCTGTTACGTTATGATCGAATTGGTCATCGCCCCAATCAATAGAATAATCATAAGTAAGATAATCTGGATATCCTGTATTTGCTTCGATTTTTAGTTGGTTGGCAAGGCTGGTGTCATTATCAGTAATGGTAGTGTCGTAGGTTAGTTTGAAAGCATCCGGGCTATTTACCCATGATGGTACGACTGTAAAACTTTCCTCGGTACACCCTACTGCATCACCATCAGTGGTGTTATAGGGTACTATAAGTACGGATACTTCATCGCCTGCCTGAAGTAAGTCATTCCCGGACAAGTCTTCAAGGTTAAGGCCTACGTTATCTCCACCAGGAACATCATGACTATCGAACGGCGTAGACTCAACCCCACCTCTAAGTACTTTTACGGTAATCTTATATCCTGTTGCCCCAGGTGTAGCAGCCCAAACGAGGTTAGCGTTAGCGGGTACGTTGGTATCTCCGTTCATTGGTGATACAAGATTTGTACACAGTACAAAGGAACAGTTGATAATATCTCCGGTTATGTTCCATCCAGAATTGTCTATTAATTCTTGTCTCGCAATCCTACCATCACAGTAATTAAGATCGGTCGTACCCAGATTAACATTTGAATTGACTGTCTGTGCTGCCCAACCAATCAAAGTATTGTCATAGTTGGTTTGAGAAAGACCGGAACTGGAAAGCATGGTTTCCATATTAGTGACACTATTAACGTTCCATGTAGCTAAATCTTGGTTAAAGGCTTCTGCATTCTGAAACATCCCGCTCATATTCGTAACAGCTGCCGTATTCCAATCCGAAAGCACTTGGTCAAATACCGGATTTAGTTGGAACATATTGGCCATTGTGGTGACATTGTCTACATCCCAAGAATTTAAAGGCTGATTAAAGACTGGAGCTAAATAGAACATATTACTCATATCGGTGACGTTTAGAACATTCCATGAATCCAGCGGCTGATTAAACACGGCTGCCTCCTGAAACATGTTTGCCATGTTAGTCACGTTATCTACATCCCAACTACTAATATCTTGGTTGAAGACAGTGGTTTCACTGAACATCCCACTCATATTTGTTACGTTGCTTACGTCCCATCCGCTAATATCTTGGTTGAAACCAGAATTATCGCGAAACATGTAGTTCATATCCGTTACATTGCCAACCTGCCATTGGTCCAAGGGTTGGTTATAGATAGCTCCCCAAATCCAACCATCGAACATACTGGCCATGTTCGTCACATTACTTACATCCCATTCGTTTAATGGGTGATTAAAAGTCCTGTGCCTGTGAAACATAAAAGACATGTCGGTTACCTTAGATACATTCCAAATCTCAATGGGATAGTTAAATAATGATTCCCTGAACATGGCGGACATATTGGTCACGTTATCTACAATCCAATTGCTTATAGGTTGGTTAAAAGAAGATCCTTGGAACATTCCTGACATATCTGTTACATTGGCAACATTCCACGTGTTTAAAGGACTATCATAGTTATAGGTATATCTAAATGAGCCGGACATATTAGTAACTTGGCTCACATCCCAATTATTAATATTTTGGTTAAAACTACCTGCTTCTGAAAATAGATATTCCATGGTAACAACGGAACTAGTATTCCAATTGTCCAACGGTTCATTAAAACTTCTTGCTCTATGAAACACCCAAGACATGTCGGTTACATTTATAGTATTCCAAAGATCAAGTGGTCGGTTAAAAATTTCCGCTTTAGCGAACATGCCCGATATGTCTGTTATTGTACTAATGTCCCAATTATTCAATATTCCATTAAAGGACGCGCATTCACGGAACATATTTTTTAAAGAAGTAACTTGTGATAAGTCCGGTGCGTTTATAGCATCAAAGTTTATATTTTCACAGCTGTAAAATGCATTCTCCATAGTTTGCCATTGAATGTCTCCCCAGCTTATAATTTCGATAATTTTATTACGATCACCTGTTTCATCAAAGTAAATACTAGGAAAAATTCCGCTTATGGCAATGGTATAAGTGCCCGGTACAGCATAGGCGTGGGTAATATTACCAGTGACTCCAGTATCTGTATTTCCATCACCCCAGTCTACCGTGTAATTGTATGTGGTGTATGCTGGATTAGTTGGAATGGTGACTTCGTTGTTAGCTGAAGATCCGCCACTAGTGTTTACGGTATTCCAAATAGAAGTGAAGGACTGTGAGTATAAACAAACGTTGAAAAGTAGTATAAATAGGGTGAGTAGTCTTTTAGCCATGATAATTCGGGTATTTGTCAATAACGAATTGTTATAGGTAATATTTTAACAAATACCGATTTTCACTGTTCTCAGTAAATTTGGGACTACGAAGTTCTTACCCTAATGGAATATGACCACTCTGTATTCGGTGAAAAAATAGAGATTTAATAGGTATGGATAATTTTTGAACTGGCGGTGGCAGGAAAAACTAAAATATCATTTTCACCCATTCAGATGTGTAGTAAATGACGCTTAGAATTCAAAACTATCCTAGCTAGGTGAAAAGAAATATCCTAAAAAAATGATTTTAAAGAGACTGCATTTTTTTTCTAATTTCTTCCAAACATAAATTTCCTAAACTACCCTCGTGAGTATGTTTAATGTTTCGTTTGGGTGTAAAGGTTCCTGCATCAATTTCCTTTCCCATTTGCTTGTAAGCATCTCGGAAAGGCATGCCGTTTTGCACGAGTTCGTTTAGGGTGTCCACACTAAACAGGTAGTCATATTTTGGGTCTTCTAAGATGCCGTCATTTACTTTTATTTCTCGTAAGCTAAAGGTCATAATCTCCAAACAAGCTTTCATATCTTGTATGGCTGGTACAATAATTTCTTTTACTAATTGTAAATCACGATGATAACCACTTGGGAGATTATTAATTACCATAGTGAGTTGGTTAGGAATGGATTGTAATTTGTTACATTTCCCCCGTACCAATTCAAAAACATCAGGATTCTTTTTGTGTGGCATAATACTGGAACCGGTAGTTAACTCATCTGGAAAGGAAATAAAGTCAAAATTTTGACTCATATATAAACAGATGTCCATTGCCATTTTTGAAAGGGTAGCGGCAATATTTGCCATTGCAAACGCTGTTGCTTTTTCTATTTTTCCTCTCCCCATTTGGGCCGCCACTACATTGTATTTCATAGTTTCAAAACCCATTTCCTTAGTGGTGAAACTTCGGTCAATAGGAAAGGAACTTCCGTAACCAGCTGCACTACCTAGTGGATTCTGGTCGGCAACTTTGAAAGCGGCATCTACAAAATATAGATCATCAATCAAGCTCTCAGCATACGCTGAGAACCAAAGTCCAAACGAAGATGGCATGGCAATTTGTAAATGGGTATATCCTGGCAGGAGTACTCTTTTATATTTATCCGCTAGGTTTAATAATAAATCGAACAAGGTTTTAGTCATCGATTTAATTTCTGCTAGTTCATCTTTCAAATACAAATGCATGGCCACTAAAACTTGATCGTTTCTAGAGCGAGCGGTATGAATTTTTTTTCCTGTATCACCTAAGGCTAATGTCAGTTGAAACTCAATTTTGGAATGCATATCCTCAAAATTCTTTTCAATAATAAAGGTGCCATTTTCGATTTTTGCTGCTATAGTATCCAGTTCACTTACTAATTCATTGGTTTCTTTTTCTGTAAGTAAACCAATTTTACCCAACATTTTAGCATGTGCTTTTGAAGCAATAACATCGTACTTCGCTAAATGTAAATCGAGCTCACGGTCGTTACCTACTGTAAAGTGATCTATTTTTTGATTGGTACTAAAGCCTTTATCCCAGAGTTTCATAATGTCAATTCGCGTTAAGTGATAGGTTCTTTAAAATTGTAATTGCTTTTTTAGCATCATGCTCTGCTATAAAGATATGGTCGTGGTAATAAGCAGCTACTACATTGCAACTTATTTTATGTTCGGTTAACACTTTAGAAACGGCAGCGGTTAATCCAATAGCTTCTAGCGAGGAGTGCACGGATAGCGTGATCCAAGAGAAAACACCTTCGTAGGGTAAGTCTAGTGTATCAGCCTTCTCTTTTTTTAATACCAGAGTTGTATTTTCTTCTTCCTTGAATAATGCAAGTATATCTGTAAAGTGGATTTGAAAGGAAGCATCCACTTTGGTAAAGACATACCTTCCCTCATTAAGCTTGGGGCGCATTTCTGAAAGTAGATGTGATAATTCTTTTATTCCAGACATGGTATTATGATAGTAAGAAGCGTTTTAAGATTTTGATGTACAAATCTATACCTTCCTTAATTTCGTGAAGGTAAATATACTCATCTGCGGAATGGGAACGGGTACTGTCACCAGGACCTAATTTTAAAGACTGACAGGTTAATGCAGCTTGATCTGACAGCGTAGGGGATCCGTAGGTAGTTCTTCCCAAAGCAATGCCAGATTGTACCAATGGATGGTTTCTATCAATTTTTGACGAGTTAAGTCTAAGTCCTCGTTCTTTTATTTGACAAGGGGCTTCCGCTTTCAAGATAGCTGCAATTTCCTTGTTGCTATAGGCATCGTTTACCCGTACATCAATCACTAAATCTACCTGCGCTGGAACTACATTGTGTTGGGTTCCTGCGTTTATTTGAGTGACCGTCATTTTTACATCGCCCAAGGCTTCCGATGTTTTTTTGAATTTGTAATTTTTGAACCATTCCAGTACTTCAATGGTGTTGTAAATGGAGTTGTTATCGTTTGGATGCGCGGCGTGGGAAGGCGTTCCTTTTACAACCGCATCAAAAACAACTAAACCTTTTTCAGCGATCGCTAATTGCATCAAGGTTGGTTCCCCAACTATAGCAAGGTCTATTTTTGGTAACTTGGGTAATAAGCCTCGTAAACTATTAGGTCCGGCATTTTCTTCTTCCATTGAGGCCACCATCAATATATTGTAGCTTAGGTTTTCTGCGGAATATAAATGGCTGAACGTAGCTATTAAGGAAACCAAACAGCCGCCAGCATCATTACTACCCAAACCGTATAATTTGCCATCCTCTATTTCTGGATTAAAAGGGTCTCTGGTATAGGCTTTGTTGGGTTTTACTGTATCGTGATGGGAATTCAATAGTAGGGTAGGTTTGCTTTCATCCCAATATTTATTCTTTGCAAATACGTTGTTATGAATACGCTCAAAGGGGATGTCAAAATTGTTGAACCACGACTCAATGGCGTCTGCGGTCTTGTCTTCTTCCCCTGAAAAGGATTGCATCGAAATTAATTGTTTTAATAATTCGATTGCCTTATCCGTAAGTTGCTTTAGTTTCATTTTATAAGGTGATTGTGGTATGTGGTTCGGCTTTAGAAGTAAGCATAGTTGGATGCCCAATACATACTTTAGTAACATGTTTGCTTAGTGCATAAAAGCAATTTTCTAACTTAGGAAGCATGCCATCTGCTATAATTCCATCCTTCAGCAATTCTTGATATTTCATAAGATTAAGATGTTGCACGACGGAATCTTCATTTCCCACATCCATTAAAACCCCTTTCTTTTCAAAGCAGTAATACAGCGTTGTTTCGTAGCGTTCGCTCATGCCTATGGCAAGTTCCGCAGCAATAGTATCTGCATTGGTGTTTAATAGCTGTCCCTTACCATCATGCGTCATGGCACAAAAGACGGGTGTTAAATCAGCTTTTAATAATTTGGAAATCATGTCACTATTTACAACATCTACATCCCCTGCAAAGCCGTAATCGATTTCGGTTACAAGTCGTTTGTGCGCTAGAATCGCATTTCCATCCGCACCACTCAATCCAATCGCGTTGCAGTTATTAGCTTGTAATTGAACCACGATGTTTTTGTTGGTTAGGCCTGCATAGGTCATGGTAATCACTTCGAGGTTTTCAGCGTCTGTAATTCTTCTACCACCGATTAGTTTAGCTTCAATACCGAGTTTTTTAGCCAATTGTGTGGCTAGTTTACCACCGCCATGTACTAAGATTTTTTCCCCTTCTAGGTTTGCAAAAACCTCTAGAAATTTAGATAATTCTTCTTTGTTCTCTATGACGTTTCCGCCAATTTTTATGATGGATAATTTTTGTTTCATTTTACGTATTCAATATTCCTCCGTCAATTGTCATGGCCGTTCCTGTGATCCAGGAGGCTTCTTCAGAAACTAAAAATAACGCTAGGCTTGCAACATCCTCAGGGGTTCCTAAACGTTTCATAAGGGTGGCTTTGCCAGCATTTTCAACTGCTTGGTCAGGATTCTCAAATGCTTTGGCAGAATCCCATAGTAGAGGGGTGTCCACTGGGCCTGGACAAATAGCATTTACTCTAATCTCCGGGGCGTATTCTACAGCTAATTGCTTCATTAAAGCTACGGCACCTGCTTTAGAAGCGCAATAGGCAGGATGATTTGGAAAACTCTTGTAAGCGGCTATGGAAGCATTTATTAGGAGTGTTCCATTTTGTTTTTGCAATTGTGGTACGGCATGTTTAGATAGGTAAAAGATAGCGCTGAGGTTTGTGTTCATCGTTTTGTGCCAGTCTTCGTGAGATAGGTCAACAATATTACCCAAGCCTAGAATGCCTGCATTGATAGATACGATATCCAATTTACCAAAAACGTCTATCGTTTTTTGAATAAGTAGTTCGTTGTAGTTTGGTTCACATACATCACCTTCAAGGAAAATAGAATCGTTCAATTCCTTTGCCAATTGGTTTCCTCGTTCTTTGTTTCTGCCAGCTAAAACCAGTTTCGCTCCCTCCTTAGAGAATCGTTGTGCTATAGCCTTTCCCATACCACTTGTAGCACCAGTCACCAGACATACTTTATTTGTTAGTTTTAAACTCATTTTAGTTTTGCTCTAGAATTTTCTTTAAGACAATTTGCGCCGCAAAGGTTCTATTGTTTGCTTGTTCAATGACCAAACTTTGCTTCCCATCAAGAA
>CBDUKC010000084.1:0-11654 GCA_965367705.1 uncultured Maribacter sp.
ATATAAGAAAGTACGAGTTTAGGATTTATTTCTTTTTGCGAGGTAAATTTCCAATGCCGCATGGTTTTGGTTTTTCCCTCTTGTGCATTTTCTAAGACATGATGCTCATCTTGCAGTAGAACTCCGTGGAAGAACCAAAGGCTAAAATGATGATTAAACCTGCAAATCGCCAAAACATTTTTATGGTCTATGGTATAGGTAGGAAAGTTCCACTTATAGGTTTCCTTTAATTTAGTTTTTTTTAAAAGCTGTCTAAGAATACCAATAGCTTCTTTAAAAGTATGTTCCTCCATGTAATAAGCTTCGATTTTTTCTAACTTTTGCATTACAGTTGGTTTTTATAAGCCGTCAGCTCACAAATCTTTACGATAACCTCAGTTGCTTTTTGCATGCTTTCTAAGGGAACATACTCATACTTACCATGAAAATTATGACCCCCGGCAAATATATTAGGACAGGGTAATCCCATAAAACTTAGCTGAGAACCATCTGTACCACCTCTTATAGGTTTTATAATGGGAGTAATCCCCAATTGCCCCATGGCTTCTTTGACTATATCTACAATATGCATTACGGGTGTTATTTTCTCCTTCATGTTGAAGTATTGATCTCTTATTTCTAATTGGATGCAATCGCCATGTCTTGCGTTTAAGGTTTTAGTAATTTCTAGTAATAGTTCCTTTCGCTCTTCAAATTTTTTGCTGTTATGGTCTCTTACAATGAGTTCTAGTACGGTTTGTTCTATCCCTCCATTCATTTGGTGTACGTGGAAAAAACCTTCCCGGTCCATTGTGTTTTCTGGTGTTTCAGCAGCAGGGAGTAGTGCTATAAAAGCATTTGCAATGACGATCGAATTTACCATCTTTCCTTTTGCATACCCTGGATGAACGCTTTTGCCTGCAATTACAATCTTCGCACCTGCAGCGTTAAAGTTCTCATATTCTAATTCGCCTATTTGACTGCCGTCCATTGTATAGGCCCATTGGGCTCCAAATTTTTCTACATCAAACTTGTGTGCACCACGACCAATTTCTTCATCAGGGGTAAAACCCACTCTAATTTTACCATGTTTAAGTTCTGGATGTTGGATCAAGTATTCCATGGCTGTCATAATTTCGGTAATGCCAGCTTTATCATCCGCTCCTAACAGTGTGGTGCCGTCAGTGGTAATTAAGGTTTGACCTTTATATTGCTTTAAATCCTCAAAATAATCTGGCGATAGGATGATATTTTCCTCCGCATTCAAAAGAATATCCTTGCCATCATAATTGGGTATAATCTGTGGGTTTACGTTGGTGCCGGAAAAGTCAGGTGTTGTATCAAAATGAGAAATAAATCCGATTGTTGGAACCTCATGTTCCACATTACTGGGTAAGGTAGCCATGATGTAGGCGTTCTTGTCTATAGTTACTTCTTCCATGCCTATATGTTTTAGCTCTTTAACTAATTCATGTGCTAAATCCCACTGTTTCAAGGTGCTAGGTGTTGAGGTCGATTCTGGGTCGCTTTGGGTGTCAATCTTTATGTACTTTATGAATCTATCGATGATATGTTGCATGAAATCGGGTTTTAATCAAAAATAACCTTAAAAACTGTAAGTTTGATAGGTTATAAAGATTCCTAGCTTATGCGTGTATTTTCTAATTATTTTCTAATAACAGTGTTTTTTGTTCTCTGTTCTATACAACTAAATGCTCAGGCAGATTGTGTTTTGGGTGTTGGTGTTACCAGTGATTCAGTCTTAATTAGTGTTTTTCAGCTGAACCCTATGCAAAGCCAACAACTGGAGAAGTTTAATGCTGAACTAAAATACAGGCATGAAATCCTTGAGAATAAATTAGAAAATGTCAGAAAAAGACACCCCCAGAGCACGGTGTCAGATTTATCAAAATTAGCAGGAGAGTATACGAGTATTATGGATAGCATGACCCTAGTGCAGACTATGATAGATAAAAGATTGTTGACGGTTTTCAACGAAAAACAATATAATTTATACAGAAATTTATGTAGGGAAGTATCAAGATCTCCTTTTATAGTAGCACCTACTATTTATGGAGATACGGTAGTTGTTAAAAAACGCTAGCCTTTCCTTGATAACTTGCCGGATCGTAATTAACTAGTATTCGCTGCAGTTTGTATTTTTGTGTTAAATAAGGCACTATCAATGTATAAAATTATCATCAGACCAATTCTTTTCCTTTTTGACCCAGAGAAGGTGCACTATATTTCCTTCGCTTCTATCAAGTTTTTTTCTAGAATTGGATTGTCCGGTCTTTTCAGGTCGCTTTTTGTTGTAGAGGATGAACGTTTGGAAAGAGAAGTGTTTGGACTGAAATTCAAAAATCCTGTGGGACTAGCGGCAGGTTTTGATAAAAACGCCCTGCTCTACAATGAACTTTCCGATTTTGGTTTTGGTTTCGTCGAAATAGGAACCTTAACGCCCAAACCGCAGCAAGGTAATCCAAAGAAACGATTGTTTAGACTTAAAGAAGATGAGGCTATCGTAAATCGAATGGGCTTTAATAACGATGGAGTTTTTGATGCTGTGGAGCAATTAAAAAAACAACACAGGGTGCTTATTGGCGGTAATATTGGGAAAAATAAAGTGACGCCCAATAAGGAAGCGGTAAAGGATTATTTAATTTGTTTTGATGCCCTTTTTGATCATGTTGATTATTTTGTAGTCAACGTTAGTTCTCCAAATACACCCGGTTTACGTGAGTTGCAAGATAAGGAGCCTTTAACGGCTTTGCTTAACCAAATACAAACGGAGAATGATAAGTATGCCCTTAAGAGAAGTATTAAGCGTAAACCCGTTCTGCTTAAAATAGCGCCAGATCTTACCGACGATCAATTGCTGGATATTATCGAAATCGTAAACACGACCAAGATAGATGGTATTATAGCTACTAATACGACTATAGAGAGAAAAAACCTTAAATCCCATGCGATTTTACTAGAAGAGGCTGGCGGGCTAAGCGGTAAACCGTTGAAAAACAGAAGTACGGAAGTGATTCGTTTTTTATCTAAACAAAGCAATAAATCCTTTCCAATAATTGGCGTAGGGGGAATTCATTCCGTGGAGGATGCCCTAGAAAAGCTAGAAGCGGGAGCGGATTTAATTCAACTGTGGACGGGCTTTGTATATGAAGGTCCTAGTCTGGTTAAAAAAATAAACAAGGCAATTTTAAAGAAAATATAAGTAAAAACTATAGCAGCTTCCAGGATTCAAACCCAAACAAGCATACCGCTTGTTTGGGTTTGAAAAAGGACAGCTGCTATTGCTAGCTCTTCTTTATCCTTTAGTCCAATAGTCAATTACCAGAACATCATCTAAATGTGGTCCTAATACGTCTCCAAAGGCTTTGTGATCTGGATGAGGTAAATAAATAGCCCTGTCTTCTTCGCTTTTAAACGTTAGGAAAAAACAGTGGGTAAGTCCTTTTTCAAGACCCTCTGGGCTGTTGTTGGTTCCCCACTCGTAGCCTACAATTTCAGGTATTTTTCCTGGTAGCGCGCTAAAAGCGTCTTCCACTTTTTTAATATCCGCTTGCGCGGTGCTATCCTTGAATTTGAAAAGTACGACATGTCGTAGTAGACTATCGTTTTCTATTACTATTTCTTGTTCAGGAGTTTCAACTGTTTTAGGCGTTTCACCGGCACAAGAATTCAGTGATATGCTTACTACTGCCAAAAGTCCTACAAAAAGGGAAAATACTATTTTTTTCATATCGTATTTAAAATGATTTTTGGAAAGGTATTAAAAATAGTTGTATCGCTCCATAATTTGTATTTTTCCGGAAGAATTATAGCCAGTTGAACTACGAAATACTTATCACCTTTTCTTTTGCCACCGCGGTTTTAGCATTGTCTCCCGGTCCAGACAATATTTTTGTCATGATACAAAGTATAACCCATGGGAAACGTTATGGTTTTGCCACTATTACAGGTCTTATGACAGGTTGTTTGGTTCATACCTCGTTGTTGGCCTTTGGGATTTCTGTGGTCATCAAGAACAATCCAATTATTTTTACTGGGATAAAAGTCTTCGGTGCAGTATATCTTCTGTATTTAGCGTGGCGTGTATTCCAGGCTGACGCTACCATCGCTTTGGATACAAGTGGAGTAGAAAAGAAAAGTTTGTCGAGCCTATTTCGGCAAGGGTTTATTATGAACGTTTTAAACCCCAAGGTTACAATTTTCTTTTTGGCTTTTTTTCCAGGATTTTTATTTTCTAATGAACTGAGTACTGTGCTTCAGTTTTATGCCCTTGGATTACTTTTTATTTTTGTTTCCTCTCTTGTTTTTGGTGGAATTGCTATACTGGCTGGGACCATAGCCGTGTATATAAACAAGAATACAAGAACGGGCTTAGTGTTAAAATGGCTACAGATCGTAGTATTCAGTGCAATCGCCATATTTCTCCTTATAGGTTAGCTTATTTCCTTTGAAACTTGAAATTTGAGTTTGTACATTTACACTATGGCCAATAAGGTAAAAATAATTGAATGCCCACGCGATGCCATGCAAGGCATAAAACCATTTATTCCAACCAAAGAAAAGGTGCGTTATATTCAATCCTTATTGGGTTGCGGTTTTGATACTATAGATGTAGGAAGCTTTGTGTCTCCTAAGGCAATTCCACAAATGGCAGATACAGCTGAGGTTTTGGCTCAGTTAGATTTATCTAGAACCCCTAGTAAATTACTGGCTATAGTTGCTAATGTACGGGGTGCTACGGATGCAGTAAAACATGCTGAAATTGATTATTTAGGTTTTCCTTTTTCTATCTCCGAGAATTTTCAAATGCGTAATACGCATAAAACCATTGCAGAATCTGTAACCTCACTACAAGAAATTTTTAACATTGCAGATGCTGCTAATAAAGAAGTGGTAACCTATATATCTATGGGATTTGGAAACCCCTATGGGGATCCTTGGAATGTAGAAATAGTGGGGGAGTGGACGGAAAGGTTAGCGGCAATGGGTGCCAAGATTTTATCCTTATCGGATACTGTAGGAACATCTGATTCAGATACTATTGATTATCTTTTTTCAAATCTGATTCCAAAGTATCCAGCTATAGAATTTGGTGCTCATTTACATACGACACCAACAAAATGGCATGAAAAGGTGAATGCTGCATACCAAGCAGGTTGTAGAAGGTTTGATGGTGCTGTTCAAGGTTTTGGTGGCTGCCCTATGGCAAAGGATGAACTCACTGGTAATATGCCTACCGAAAAAATTCTTTCCTATTTTACGGAGAAAAAAGCTGATACAGGAGTTAATTGGTTGGTTTTTGAGGCTGCTTATAACAAAGCCTCTGAATTATTTTCTGCATATCATTGATTCAAACACTGCATTTCAATGGTAGGTAGCAATAGTAATCTGTTTAGGCTAGTAAATAGTTTTTTTCTTACTTAAATTGGGAATTTCACTATTTGAACTAAGTCAAAACCTAGTTATCTTTGTTGAAAATTAGTATTATGAACAAGTCTATAGAAGCACTTTTGAACGACCAGATAAAATACGAGGCAAATGCATCCATGCACTATATGGCCATGGCCTCTTGGTCAGATGCTGCAGGGTATAATGGCATAGCAGATTTCTTTTACGCACAGGCAGCGGAGGAAAGCGCTCACATGACCAAATTAATAAAATTTGTAAATGAACGCGGTGGTAAAGTAGTAGTGCCAGCGGTAGAAAAACCAAAGGACAGTTTTGAATCCTTGAACGAACTTTTTGGAGATTTCCTTAAAAGTGAAATGTTCGTGACCGAGCAGATTAATCATGTCATATATGAATGCTTGAACAAGAAAGATTACAACGTTCACAATTTTATGCAGTGGTACGTTACGGAACAGTTAGAGGAAGAGGCGGTAGCAAGGACCTTATTGGATAAATTAAATATAATAGGAGACGATAAATCCGGTCATTATATGTTTGATCGTGATATTAATACGATTGCTACTTCTGTAGACATGGAGGAGTAGAGTGTAATATTTCTCGAAAAATTAAAGATTCCGTTTTGCGGAATCTTTTTTTTGTATAAATTTGTTATTATTTAGATTTAATAAAAATAATGAATTCAACACTACTCGTACGTCCTTGCATCATCATCGCCTCAGATTGCGGTGGTTGCTCTTCTGGGGATAAAAAGAAAAAGTGCTGTAAAAAGTATAAGAAAAAGGGAAAGACGAATTGTAAACGTTGTCCCAACCTTTAGTTTTTATATAGCCTGGTTTTACACTAACGCTACGTTATGCGCTTAATTCTGTTTGAGTGCTAAAAGAATAGTTTCTTTGTTAATGATCACATGGTAGACTGGTTTTTGTCAAGGGATGGCATAGCGATGGGATGTTGGTTTTAGATTTTCCCAAACTCCACGAGCTGCAATTGATGTGTGGTTTTTAACACACTATATATGTAGTTATGATTGTCCCTGTAATTTACTTTTCTTGTGGCTATTTTTTAATATTTTGTCTTTGGGCTGTAAATTAATAGTGTTTTTAGGTAATCGAGTTAAAGGTTTAAAAAGCCAAATGATTTATTCGATATTCTCCATTGTAGATGGGGTATTGGAATGGTTTAATACGTGTTTTAAAAGATTTAAGTTTGACTCGTTTTAAGCTGTCATTTTTTTTAATTTATTTCCTTTGAAATTATGTGAACTGGCCTAAGGCCTTGTATAACAAGGTGTTCCGGTTTGTGTCCTATGATTGTTGATAAGATGTGGAAAACCTAAGTCATGTTAAGGAAAAGTAAAGCGATTAAATTTTGATCTTTACATAGAGCAAATTCATATCACTTTTAATTCTTTATAACGTATCATGCAAATTACCCATCTCATCAAGAGGGATTTTACAAAAAAGCCCTTTCAACTACACAAAATCACTAACGCTATTTTAAAGGCGATGACCGCTGTTGAACATGGAAATCTAGGAGATGCTGAACGTATTTCCCAGAATGTAAGCGCATCACTTCTAGAACGAAAAGCAGTAGATGCAACCTATGTGCCTACCGTTGAAGAGGTTCAGGATTTTGTGGAAACAAAATTGATGGAGGGTGGATTTTTCGATGTCGCCAAAGCATATATCATTTATAGAAATGAACAGGCTACGAAGCGTAAAACGAACATCTTTGAAAAGCGCATAAACCTAAAGCCTTATGAATATCCTCAGTTGTATGAATATGTTCCGGCAATAAGACATTCGTATTGGATACACACTGAATTTAATTTCACAAGCGACATTCAGGATTTTAAAACACGTCTAAACGATTCTGAGCGAAGTGCCATAAAAAATACAATGTTGGCTATTTCTCAGATAGAAGTTGCCGTAAAGGGTTTTTGGGGTGATATCTATCATAAAATGCCAAAACCGGAAATCGGTTCTGTAGGTTCAACTTTTGCAGAGAGTGAGGTGCGTCATGCAGATGCATATTCTCACTTGCTGGAGATACTTGGGTTGAATGAGGAATTTAAAATGCTAAAGAAAAAACCGGTAATGATGAAGCGGGTTCAATATTTAGAAACCGCATTGAAAAACGCAAAGAGTGAGGATAATAAGGAATATGCAGAATCAGTTTTGTTGTTTTCTCTCTTCATAGAACATGTTTCTCTATTCTCCCAATTCTTAATCATAATGGCTTTCAATAAGCATAAGAATATGCTTAAAGGAATTTCAAATGTGGTGGAGGCAACATCCAAGGAAGAGCAGATTCATGGAGATTTTGGTATTGATTTGATTAAGATTATTAAGAATGAGAATCCCGATTGGTTTGATGGTGACCATCATGCCAAGATTAAGTTAATGTGTGAGGAGGCCTTTGCTTCTGAAAGTACCATTGTAGATTGGATTTTTGAAAAAGGAGAACTTGACTTCTTGCCAAAAGCGGTGGTAAACGAGTTTATTAAAAATAGATTCAATAATTCTCTAGAAAGTATCGGAATAGATAAAATTTTCGAAGTCGATGAAACTTTATTGGCGGAGACAGAATGGTTTGATGATGAAATCATTGGCACCAAACATGGCGATTTCTTTGTGAAGCGCTCTATCAATTATAGTAAAAGAACCCAAAGTATAACCAGTGACGACCTTTTTTAAATGAACGAAATAAACACTACCCAGGCAAACAAAACAGAAACGATTACAGAAGCTGCCCAGCTGATAAATGCTAGGAAAGAGACGCTTGAGAATCAAAAGAACAAGGCCGAAGGCGGCTTTGAATGGTTAACGGAACACAGTCGTAATTTTTTAGACTCCGGTTACCTAACAGATGGCGTTAGCGCTGAGCACCGTATCAGGGAGATTTCCGATAGAGCAGAACAGATATTAAAAATACCTGGATTTTCTGACAAATTTTATGGCTATATGTCAGAAGGATTTTACTCTTTGGCTTCACCGGTTTGGTCAAATTTTGGAAAAGAAAGAGGTTTGCCTATTAGTTGTTTCGGCTCGCATATCGATGATGACATGGGTAACATACTCTACACTCAGTCCGAGGTTGGAATGATGTCAAAGCTAGGTGGCGGGACTTCTGGTTATTTTGGTAAAATTAGACATCGTGGTGCAGCAGTAAAGAACAATGGCCAAGCTTCAGGAGCAGTTCATATCATGCAGCTTTTTGAATCTATGGTAGATGTAGTGAGCCAAGGTTCGGTAAGAAGGGGGCGTTTCTCTCCGTATCTGCCTGTAGAACATGAGGATATTATGGAGTTTTTGGAAATAGGGACCGAAGGGAATCCTATTCAGGAGCTTACACATGGGGTAACCGTTACCAATGAGTGGATGCAGGAAATGGTAGATGGTGATGCAAAGAAGCGCGCTATTTGGGCGAAAGTATTGCAACGAAGAGGAGAAATGGGATATCCATATATCTTCTTTAAGGATAATGCCAACAACGGCGCAGCAGATGTTTATCAAGATAAAAACCTGCCTATATACGCGAGTAATTTATGTACTGAAATCATGTTGCCTTCAAATGATAACTGGTCATTTGTTTGCGTACTTTCTTCGGTAAACGTATTGCATTACGAGAAATGGAAAAATACGGATGCTGTTGAAACGATGGTTTGCTTTTTGGATGCTGTAATAACAGAATTCCTTGAAAAGTTAGAATCTTACAGAGATTCAGAAAGTAGAGAAGATCGCCAGACATTTCTTTTTATGGAGCGTGCCTATAATTTTGCAAAGGAAAATAGAGCATTAGGACTTGGTGTATTGGGATGGCATTCATTGTTGCAATCAAGAACGTTACCATTCAATAGCAAGGAAGCCTATGATTTAAATTCTGAGATTTTTAGAGAAATTAAGGAAAGAAGCTATAAGGCATCTGAAGAGTTAGCAGATAAATTTGGGGAGCCAGAAGTACTGAAAGGTTATGGCAGGCGTAATGCAACGTTAAACGCTATTGCACCAACTACGTCATCCGCTTTTATTTTGGGTCAAGTGTCACAGGGAATAGAGCCTATTTGGTCAAATATATATGTAAAGGATATTGCTAAGATTAAAACAACAATCAAGAATCCATTTTTAGTTGAATTATTGGAGGAAAAAGGAAAGAACATAACTGAAGTTTGGAGAAGTATCCGCGAAAGAGATGGGTCCGTACAACACTTGGAGTTCTTATCTGATCTAGAAAAAGAGGTTTTTAAAACTTATTCGGAAATAGACCAATTGGATATTGTATATCAAGCGGCCAATCGCCAGAATCATATAGATCAAGGGCAATCGGTAAACATTATTGTACATCCAGATATGCCTGTGAAAGAAATAAATAAGATTCACGTTACTGCATGGAAATTAGGTTTAAAATCACTCTACTACCAACACAGTATGAATGCGGCTCAGAAATTTAAGCAGAAGAAAGACTGCGCAAGTTGTGAAGCATAGCGATAAGAATATACCATGCCATATTAAGTAGTATCGGTATTCACAAGCAAAAAGCGGCTCCCATCAAAGGGAGCCGCTTTTTGCTTTTCAGGGATGTAGTCCAATAGAAAATTATTATTTGTTAAAGTTTTAAATTTATTTAGATTTAATATGAATAAGCTTGCATAGGTGTGTGTTGTGGTTTAGATTTGTATCTCTATTTAAAACAAGTCTAAATAAACTTAAGATTTCAAATGAAAAAATTAACTTTCACTTTAATGTTGTTTGTAGGGGTACTTTTTATCTCCTGTGGTTCCGATGATGATAATGAATCTGTGGGCGTAGTAAGCTGCTCTGACGGCATAATTAACGGAGATGAAACGGGTGTAGATTGTGGTGGTTCTTGTGAGCCTTGTCAAGATGCTATCGACAACCCGGCAACCTATAGTTTTGCTCGAGACGGTGAGAATACCGTTAGTTTTTCCGGTCAAACGACAAGATTACAGATGGGAGACGAAATTGTGGCTGCACTTTTAGACACAACAATAACTGCAGAAGACCTGGCTGCCATGTATGCACATGTACAAGGGGATACTAATTTTGAGGATGCTTCTCTTAATGACTCCGACAAGAATATGCGGAGTAAAACCGCAGCGTCTGCAGATTTCTTTTCATCCAATACTACGGATCAGGGATTGATCCGGGCAGATTTTGATACCTGGCTTACGGCGCAGGTAGACGAGGTGTTTCCGAATTGGCAGGTGGCCGCAACCGCAGGTTCAGCTGGCCAACTACCGGATGGTTCTTCAACCCGATATGTTAATGATAAAGGATTAGAATACGATCAATTATGGACAAAGGGCTTAATAGGAGCATTGGCAACCGATCAAGCTTTAAATAATTACTTGAGTTCCGCTGTATTGGATGCAGGTTCCAATATTGTAGATAACGATACTGGAACCGTAGCGGAGGGTAAAACCTATACCAACATGGAGCATAAATGGGATGAGGCTTATGGTTATGTTTATGGTCTTAATGCCGATGCTGCAAATCCTAATGCAGATTTGGGAGCGGATAGTTTCCTCAATAAATATATTGGTAGGGTAGAAGGTGATGCTGATTTTGCCGGTATTGCCGATGAGATTTTTCAAGCGTTTAAGCTGGGTAGAGCGGCAATTGTAGCTAAACAATATGATGTGAGAGATGCACAAGCCGAAATTATCAAACAAAAAATATCTGAAATCATTGGTATCCGTGCTGTTTATTACTTACAACAAGCTAGACCATCTTTAACGCAGGAAAATCCAGCGTATGGAACTGCCTTTCATGATTTATCAGAAGGGTATGGTTTTATCTACAGTCTTCAGTTTACGCGAAAGCCGAATTCGAATGACCCGTATTTTACCAAAGCGGAGGTAGATGCTTTCCTATTGGATTTAATGGATGATGGTCCCAACGGACTATGGGATGTGGAGGATACAACCCTGGAATCTATGGCAGCCGATATTGCTGCTCGATTTGAGTTTACCTTAGCCGCTGCATCAGAATAATGTAAAGTTGATTAAAAACAACCTATTCCTTTTGGGTTTCAGGTTGTTTTTTTAGTTTCGCACTTAATTAGAATAAATAAAAATAAGAAGATGAAAAAGATATTGGGAGTGTTTATTTTTGTAACTCTTATTTGGGCATGTTCTTCGGATAACGAGAGTGATGAGTCAGAAATTGATCCTGGAGTAGAGACCAGTTTTGAAAGAGCTACGATGCTGACCAATTGGGCAGATA
>CBDUKC010000085.1:0-11630 GCA_965367705.1 uncultured Maribacter sp.
GGTGCATTGGTATCTGCTACCTTACTTTTTGCCATGCTGGCTAATCTTATTTTGTTACCGTCCCTATTGATTTCCTTAGAACGCAGCATTTCGAATAAAACAGTGCTTAAAAAACCACAAATCGATATACTACCCAAAGAGGAGGATACCGACTAAATTACTTTTTAAATAGCAAGCCTTTTTAAGATAGCTATAGATTCATTCTTTTTTATCAAAAAGCTATCTTTGAGTTTTTAATTTTCAATTAATCAAACATGCACTCAGCTACCATTAAGGAATTACTTCAAGGAAAACAAATACTACAGGAAATCACCGTAAACGGATGGGTAAGAACCTTTAGAAGCAATAGGTTCATTGCCTTGAACGATGGGTCTACGCTTAAGACCATACAATGCGTTGTAGATTTCGAAAAAATTGACGAAGCTATTCTCAAACAAATAAATACGGGTGCTGCCCTTAAAATCACTGGGACAATGGTTGAGAGCCAAGGCCGTGGCCAATCTGTAGAAATTCAGGTTAATAATATTAAAGTTCTGGGTGTCTCCGACCCGGAAACCTATCCAATACAACCAAAAAAACACTCGCTAGAATTCCTTAGGGAAAAAGCACATTTAAGAATACGCACCAACACCTTTGCTGCGGTAATGCGCGTGAGGTCAGCACTTTCTTTTGCCATACACCAATATTTTAGAGAAAATGGATTCTATTATTTCCATGCACCCATTATCACCGGTTCTGATGCAGAAGGAGCAGGAGAAATGTTCCGTGTTTCAACTTTAGACAGTAAGAACCCACCGTTAACAGAGGAGGGCGAGGTGGATTACAAACAAGATTTTTTCGGTAAGGAAACCAACTTAACGGTATCCGGACAACTTGAAGCAGAAGCATACGCTATGGCCTTAGGTAAGGTGTACACTTTTGGTCCAACATTTAGAGCAGAAAATTCCAATACTTCAAGGCATTTAGCGGAATTCTGGATGATAGAACCTGAAATGGCCTTCTTTGACCTAAATGATAATATGGATCTTGCAGAGGATTTTATAAAAAACGTTATCCGCTATGTGTTGGAACATTGCAATGAAGATTTAGAGTTTTTAGAAAAGCGACTTTTAGACGAAGAAAAAAGCAAACCTCAAGCAGAAAGAAGTGCTATGCCCTTATTGGAAAAATTGAAGTTTGTAGCCGAAAACAACTTTAAAAGGGTAAGTTATACCGAAGCTATAGATATTCTAAAGAATAGCAAACCTAATAAAAAGAAAAAATTTCAATACCCTATTGAAGAATGGGGTACGGACCTACAAAGTGAACACGAACGTTACCTTGTTGAAAAGCACTTTAACTGCCCCGTTATATTATTTGACTATCCGGCAAAAATAAAGGCGTTCTATATGCGCTTGAACGAAGACGGAAAAACGGTGCGAGCTATGGATATTCTTTTTCCTGGAATTGGAGAAATCGTGGGGGGATCTCAACGTGAAGAACGCTTAGATGTGCTTAAACAGAAGATAGCCGAACTCGATATAGACGAAAAAGAACTTTGGTGGTATCTAGATTTGCGTAAATTTGGAACAGCCGAGCATAGTGGTTTTGGATTAGGATTCGAAAGACTTGTTCTATTTGCTACCGGCATGGGAAATATTCGCGATGTTATACCGTTTCCTAGAACACCACAGAATGCAGAGTTTTAAATGCATTTCGTTATTTTTATAGTGAGTAGAAAAATTCTATGCTAAAACAACGCTTACAGTTTAAACTATCGCAAAAGCTATCGCCTCAGCAAATTCAATTGATGAAGCTGATACAACTTCCTACGCAAGCTTTTGAACAACGTTTAAAACAAGAGTTAGAGGAGAATCCTGCTTTAGAAAGTGGCAAGGAAGAACTGGAAAACATAGATGATGAGTTCGCGGATGATTTTGAAGAAAATGATAATGAAACCATTGAAGCGGAGGATATAAATATAGACGATTACCTTAGTGACGATGAAATTCCAGATTACCGAACACAAGCAAATAATTATAGTTCGGATGATGAGGAAAAAAGTGTTCCTTATGCTGCAGGAACCTCGTTTAATCAGTACCTACTAAATCAAATGAATACGGTCTACCTCAGTGACGAGGAATGGGCAATTGCAGAATTTTTAGTTGGCAGTATTGACGAAAGCGGCTATATCCGCAGACCTATTAGCGATATTTTAGACGACCTAGCCTTTACCCAAAACATTTATACCGAGGAAAAGACCATAGCCCATATTCTTTCCATTGTTCAGGAACTTGACCCACCAGGGGTAGGCGCCCGTTCGCTAGAAGAATGCTTGATGATTCAATTAAAACGAAAAGAACTAACCCCTCCTATTGAACTCGCCATTGAAATTTTAAAAAAATCTTTTGACCAG
Source organism: uncultured Maribacter sp. (assembly GCA_965367705.1). Lineage (GTDB taxonomy): Bacteria > Bacteroidota > Bacteroidia > Flavobacteriales > Flavobacteriaceae > Maribacter. The sequence continues at coordinate 2,396 of CBDUKC010000085.1, forward strand.
TTTTCAAAAAAGCACTATCAAAAACTTATTCAAAAACATAGTGTTAGTGAGGCAGAGCTTAAAGAAGCTATTTCGGAAATCGAAAAATTGAATCCGAAACCAGGTGGTTCATACTCTGGCAACAATAGAATTGTTGAACATGTAGTACCAGACTTCTCCATTCGCATCGTAGAAGGAGAATTAGAGCTTAGTTTAAACGGCAGAAATGCACCAGAGTTGCATGTATCAAGGGAATACAATAACATGCTAAAAGGGTACAAAGAATCCCAGGATAAATCAAAATCACAGAAGGACACCGTAATGTTCATTAAGCAGAAATTGGATGCAGCTAAGTGGTTTATAGATGCTATAAGGCAACGACAGCAAACCTTATTCGTTACCATGAATTCCATCATGCACTATCAAAAGGAATACTTCCTATCTGGCGACGAACGTAATTTGAGACCTATGATCTTAAAGGATATCGCAGATGAAATAAAAATGGATGTTTCAACAGTGTCCAGGGTTGCAAATAGTAAGTATGTAGACACACCTTACGGAACCAAATTAATAAAGGAATACTTCTCTGAATCCATGAAAAACGAACAAGGTGAGGATGTTTCTACAAAAGAAATCAAAAAAATCCTAGAAACGGTGATTAAAGATGAAGTAAAGAGAAAACCACTCACTGATGATAAACTTGCAGCTATTTTAAAAGAGAAGGGCTATCCCATTGCGAGAAGAACAGTAGCCAAATATCGTGAACAACTCGGTATCCCGGTTGCTCGTTTGCGAAAAGAAATTTAATGAAAGTATTCCTTACGATCATATCCTACCTATTTCATCCCATATTTATTCCGGTTGGCGGGGCCGTTGCTTATTTTCTTATCACCCCAAAACATACACCCCTTGAAGTTCAAGCTGGTAACATACTACCCATATTTATATTAACCGTAATCATACCTATAGTTACTTATCTAATTTTAAAAAATATTGGGGTAGTGCATTCGGTTTTCCTAGTAAGTGCTACAGAAAGAAGATATCCAGTCGCCATTCAAATTATACTCCTGTTAATGATACTTTATAAGGTCATACCAAATAACTACATTATTGAGCTCTATTTTTACTTTGTAGGGCTAGTTTTAGCCTCGTTTGCATGCCTCATACTACTCTTTTTTAATATTAAAGCAAGTTTACACCTCACTGGAGTTGGAGGGCTCCTAATGTACCTTATAGCGCTAAGCATTCACTTTGAAATTAATATCGTAATAGGGATAAGTTTGTTAATCGTAATAACCGGACTTGTAGCCTCTTCTAGAATACATTTAAAAGCGCATACCAAATCAGAACTTATAATCGGGTTATGCGTTGGAATGCTATCCCAGTTACTGACTGTAAAATATTGGTTATAGAATATAAAAGATAACGCCAATTCGTAAAGGACTAAAACCGATAGATTGATTGTCAACTGCCACTCCCTCCTTAAACAAATCGGTTAAGGCATAGTATAAATGAATGTTAAAGGTATTATACCCGACATTGATAGCTAAGCCATATTGAAATTTATTAATATCCGAATTGTAAAACCCGTCCTTAGCTCCATCAATAACAGATTTGGACCTGTTCCCTATAACGTAGGCTGCCTTAAAACCTGCATACAACCTCCAAAATCGGTATTCCTCTAAGGTGGAATTCCGCCACCTAAACTCCAAAGGGAACTCAATCAAATGTGTTTCTAATTTACTCCTCTCAAATCCGGTTACATTGTCAGATAGTTCGTAAGTTATATCATCACTACCTTTGAAGGCTACCAAATTAGAATAATACGTATTTAACCCTAAACCCAATCCGATACCCAATGCAATGGTTCCTTTACTGTTTAATGGAATATCCTTGATAGCCCCCAATTGCAGACCATAAGATAAATTCCTTTGTGTTAAACCATCAGGCACATTTCGAACAAAATTGTACGTAACTCCGAAATAAAATTGATCCTCGAAGTACCGACTTCCGCTAGTATCGGAATCCTCACTTACTTGACCCACCGTTTGCAGCACAGCACCAAGAAACACCCATAGCAACCACTTTTTCATACATCGATAAAGTTACTAAAATAAAAAACGCTCCAATAGCATTGGAGCGTTTTCTAAAGTTTGAAAATATAAACTATCTACTGTAGGTTTCTAAAAGCGTCTCCCTCGTATGTAGTATAATTTACTTTTAACGCATTCACTTTTCTTAGTTCCTGCTTAATATCTGAAATGATACCCATGTTGGCGTTTTTATCAACTTTTAACGCTGTTGTAAGTACATTTTGTAGTTCCTGTGGCTTTTTAGCCCTTTCCATCAAAATGTAATCTCCTACCTCAGATGGGTTAGAAAACTTATCATTCAACTGTATCTTAGGCTCTGTTCCGAAAACCTTCTCATATTCTTTGGTAGGCTTACCAACATAAATATAAATAACCCTGTCCTTTTTTTCTAGTTTTTTAACCTCACTAGCATTCGGAAGAATGTTATCTACCTTTAAAGAACTGTCTTTCATAACCGTTACGGTCATGAAAAAGAACAAAAGCATAAATACAATGTCTGGAAGTGAAGCAGTAGATACTGCTGGCACTTCACCATCTTTTTTCTTTGCAAATTTTGACATAGTCTTTAGTTTTTGTTTCGTTAGTTAGCGGAAGTCTCTGCTTCAGATAGTTTTTGAGGAAATAATTCTTGGATACGTTTTACTTTATCCTTCAACTCCTCTTTTACTTCGTCCGTAGTTTCTGGATTCAAGTATTCCGCTTCCATATCCACGAAATTCTTCTTGTACAAACGCATGGCCTCTCTATTTCTAAGATCGTTATACGCCCCTACCAGTTCATTTTGAACAGTGATATACGTACTGTACTGCGTCTCCCTATCGTTCTTTAGCGAAATAATCGCTTTAGTTGGATTATCCGAAGAAGATGCATCCCTTGAACCCTTGCAATAGTTACAATAATCTGGACTACCTGAAGGTGCTCCACCATTGTCTAAAAAGGACATAGCCTTTTCCCTTAGGTTCTTTATTTCCAAAATTTCATCTTCAACCAAAAGCTGTCCATTTCTGTTAATGTTTACAGTAAATATATTCTTTTGCTTGATAATTGGTGGGTCTTCCGTTGGCGGCTCCCACGGTGGCAACATACGATCCAAACCTGCATCCGTTTCTATGGTAGTCGTTACCAAGAAAAAGATAAGCAGCAAGAATGCTATATCTGCCATGGAACCGGCACTTACTTCTGGTGCTCCTGCTCTTCTAGCCATAATTATCTATTTTTTTTATTTACTGAACATATTTTTAACTGCTGGTATAATCAAGGATGCTACAGCAATAATCGTTAGGATGAAAAAAACATTCAATCCCATACCTATATTTTTAACCGTGCCCTCATCGGACATTGCCAAAAATTCAGGAGATACATCGGTTCCGCTTGATAAAACATAAGAGATGATAACGACCAAAACAAAACCACCAACCACAAATAGCGTTTTCTTTAACCCTTGAGGGTTTGAAAACAAACTTTTTAAGGTAAATAGTACACTTACCACGACAGCAACGCCTAATAAGATGTATGTGATAATGAACATAGCGTTCATCGCCCCACTTTGCGCTGCTTCCGCAGCTGGCATATCCCTCTCAGGAAGCATAAACCACAGGACCGCACCAATTAAGCCTATTGCTATCAATGCTATTTTTACAATTTTTTGCATAATATTTTAGGTATTAAAAGGTGATACTTATTTTTTGTGATCTACCAACATATCGATCAACGTGATAGAAGAATCTTCCATGTCGTTAACGATACTGTCGATTTTTGCGATAATGTAATTATAAAAAATCTGAAGGATAATCGCAGTAATAAGACCAAATACTGTTGTTAAAAGTGCAACTTGTATATCCCCTGCAATAAGTGACGCACTTAAATTACCAACGGCTGCAATTTTCTGGAAGGCTTGAATCATACCGATTACCGTACCCATGAAACCAAGCATTGGCGCAATCGCGATAAATAAAGACAACCAAGAAACATTTTTCTCTAATTGACCCATTTGAACGCCACCGTAGGCAACAACTGCTTTCTCAGCGGACTCAACACTTTCTCCTGCTCTATCCAATCCTTGATAGTAGATAGAAGCAACTGGTCCTTTTGTATTTCTACAAACCTCTTTCGCAGCCTCAACGCCACCAGAAGCCAAAGCGTCCTCAACTTGTTGTTTTAATTTAGAACTATTGGTACTAGCCATGTTCAAATAGATAATTCTTTCAATGGCTACTGCTAAACCTAGTATCAAACATAAAAGTACAATCCCCATAAAACCAGCACCACCGGTAATGAACATCTCCTTTAAAACTTGAGTAAAGCCTTTCTCCGCTGCCGGAGCTGCATCTTGAACTACTAGCGCTACTGCCGCTACTTTTGCACTTACCATATTTGTACCTGCTACAAATGCCCCAGCGACTGCTAGGCTTGGGAATAATTTTTTCATTTTTCTGAACTTAAATTAGTTAGTTAATAGGGTTAAAGATAAAAAAAAAACAATATAAAAAAAGTAAAACTTACTTGCAGAGAGGAAGGGATTCGAACCCTCGATACCCTTTTGGGGTATACACACTTTCCAGGCGTGCGCCTTCGACCACTCGGCCACCTCTCTAGTTCTCCCTGTCAAAGGTTGGGCAAATAACAAAAAAAATGTTAGTTAATAAAATTAAACAGGTTAATTTTAATTCATTTCTCCACGTAAGGAAGTCTCAAAAACAGTTTTAAATAATTTAGGGGACACCCGACTACCCAACATATACATAACCTTGGTAATTGCTGCTTCCGTTGTAATATCCTTACCGTTAATTACTTGCATTTTCTTAAGCGCCGTACTAGTTTCATACTGACCCATTATGACACTACCTCCTGAGCATTGTGTTACATTAATTATATGAACTCCACTAGCAATCGCTTTTTTCAACAAATCCAAAAACTTTTTGTCTGTCGGGGCATTTCCAGACCCATAAGTTTCCAAAACCAACGCTTTTAAACCTTCAGTATTCAAAATACTTTCCAAAACTTTCAAACTAATTCCCGGAAATAATTTTAACACAGCCACATTATTATCCATTTCTTTATGAACAACAAAATTTTTATTTCGTTTACTAGGCAGTAAATATTCTTTAAAAATATTTAGATGTACCCCAGATTCTACCAAATGTGGATAATTTAAAGAAGCAAAAGCCTGAAAATGTTCTGCATTTATCTTTGTTGTTCTGTTACCTCTGTACAATTTATACTCAAAATATAGACCTACTTCCCGAACAACAGATTTGGAATTTTGTCGTAAGGAAGCAATCTGAATAGAGGTAATCAAATTCTCTTTCGCATCCGTCCTTAAATCCCCTATGGGTAATTGAGAACCTGTAAAAATTACAGGTTTATCTAAATTTTCCAATAAAAAACTTAATGCAGAAGCTGTATAACTCATAGTGTCGCTACCATGAAGCACTACAAAACCATCATAGTTCTCGTATCCATCTTCTATAATAGATGCTATTTTCACCCAGTCTCGTGGATGCATGTCCGAAGAATCAATTGGAGAATCAAAAGACAACGTGTCGATATTACAATCTAGCTGATACAATTCTGGAATTCGTTGTAAGAGTTCGTTAAAATTAAACGGCTTTAATACACCTGAATCATAGTCCTTTACCATACCAATGGTACCTCCGGTATAAATCAATAATATCTTGGTCTTCATTAAAGTCATAGCTTACTGTTCAAATGCATTAAACGCCAAATACTGATTTTGAATTTTGTGTAGTAATTGCCGCCACCTCTTCGGGAGTTATTCCATAGATTAAGGCAACTTTTTCCAAAACCTTTAGTATATAATAACTTTCGTTTCGTTTACCTCTGTAAGGAACAGGAGCCAAATAAGGCGCATCCGTTTCCAGAACTATATGTGTTAAATCAATTTTATTGAGAAATGTATCTATTTTACCGTTCTTAAAGGTAACCACACCACCAATACCCAATTTCATATTATAAGAAATAGCTTTATGCGCTTGTTCCAAATCACCAGTGAAACAATGAAAAATTCCAAACAAATCATCTCCTTTTTCCTCTTCTAAAATTTCAAAAACAGCATTAAAAGCTTCTCTGCAATGAATTACTATTGGTAATTTATGTTTTTTGGCCAATCTAATTTGGCTTCGAAAAGCATCCTGTTGCTCCCTTAAAAATGTTTTATCCCAATAGAGATCGACACCTATTTCTCCTATTGCAACAAAGGAATGTATGCCTAACATTTCCTCTACATGCGACAATTCTTCTTTATAATTCTTTTTTACGTGTGTAGGATGCAGTCCTGTCATCAGGAACATATTTTCTGGATAAGAATTCTTTAAATCAAGCATACGCTCTGTGTAGGTAGCGTCTATAGCGGGGATAAAAAAACGTTCCACCCCGTTTGCAATCGCTTCTTCTATAACCGCAACCCTATCCTCATCGAATGCTTCGCTGTATAAATGTGTATGTGTATCAGTAATAATCATAGGACAAAAATAGGCTTATCTTTGGAATCTGAAACCTATCTTTAATCCTCGTTTTAAAGTTTCAACATTACAACGTGGCCAGAATCCTAAACCGATAGCACACCTATGTCAACTCTCAAAAAATTTATAAAAAAGAAGAAGTACATTACCGTCCCTTTAAAATTAACCGCTACAAATCATTTAGAAATCAAAGCAAAGATAAATGGTGTTAAAGGCGTTTTTATTTTGGATACCGGCGCTTCCAATACCTGCGTAGGATTTGACAAGTTAGATTATTTTAAACTTACCTCTAAGGCATCTGAAATAAAAGCTGCAGGGGCGGGAGCAACAGATATGGAAACCCATGTATCCTCAAAAAATAAAATTGAAATAGGAAAGTGGAAGAATAAGAAGCTAAAAATTGTTCTCTTTGACCTTACCCATGTAAACCAGGCACTAGAAGCGCATAATGTTCCCAAAGTAGACGGCATCATTGGTGCAGACGTACTAAAGCAATCCAGGGCGATTATAGATTACGACGCTAAGAATGTCTATTTATGTTCCAAAAAACTAAAAAAGAAACACTAGTCCTTCTTTACCAGCGAACGGTTTCAAAATCAACTACCCACAAAAAAATATTGGACAACAGCTAAAAAGTACATAGATTGATATTGTGGTAAACAAAAAATGCGAGAACCTAATTCTCGCATTTTTTATAATGTATCAAACTTAAAAAACTATAGTTCCAATGCCTTCTTTACGTTACCGTCCATCAACAATTCCTCAGGACTTTCCAAAGCCTCTTTTACAGCTACTAAAAATCCTACAGATTCCTTACCATCGATTATACGGTGATCATAAGAAAGTGCTACATACATGATAGGCGCTATGGCAATAGCTCCATCTCTAACGATGGGTCTTTCTACAATGTTATGCATTCCTAAAATGGCACTCTGTGGTGGATTGATTATAGGGGTAGACAACATAGACCCAAATACACCACCATTGGTAATGGTAAAGGTTCCACCTGTCATTTCATCTACTGTAATTTCTCCTTCTCTTGCTCTTATCGCCAAACGTTTTACCTCTGCCTCAACACCTCTAAAGGTTAAGTTTTCGGCATTTCTGATAACAGGCACCATCAATCCTTTAGGTCCAGACACCGCAATACTGATGTCACAAAAAGCATAGGACAGCATTTCTTTACCATCTATCATAGAATTAACAGAAGGATACATTTCTAAAGCCCTAACAACAGCCAAGGTGAAAAACGACATAAACCCAAGACCAACGCCGTGCTTTTCCTTGAATGTTTCCTTGTATTCGGATCTCAAAGCAAAAATCGGCGACATATCCACTTCATTAAACGTAGTTAGCATGGCCGTTTCATTCTTTACCATGACTAATCGTTCTGCTACTTTTCTCCGGAGCATAGAAAGTTTTGTTCTGCTTTCGCCACGACTTCCGCCTGTGACAGGCGAGCCCATAGAAGGATTTGCCTTTACCGCATCGTCTTTTGTGATGCGACCATCCCTACCAGTTCCTTTTACAGTTGATGCGGAAACTCCTTTTTCATCTAATATTTTCTTAGCTGCCGGGGAAGCACTTCCCGTTGCATAAGAAGCTTTTGCCTCTGGGGCTTTCTCTTCCTTTGTTTTGGCTGCGACCTCAACCTCCTTTTTAGGGGCTTCCACTTTAGCATCTGAACCACCTTCCGGCTTAGCAGCACTTGTATCTATCAAACATACAACGGCACCAACGGCAACAGCATCTCCAACTTCCGCCTTTAGCGTAACTATACCACTAGCTTCTGCTGGCAATTCTAAGGTTGCCTTATCCGAATCCACTTCGGCTATAGCTTGGTCCTTTTCTACATAATCACCATCCTCTACCAGCCATTCTGCAATTTCTACCTCCGTAATGGACTCTCCCGGTGAGGGGACTTTCATTTCTAGAATCATTCTTTCTATGGTTTGATATTTTACTTCTTACTTTTTTTTCTAGTCATATTGTCTTTAGATTTATCAAAGACAAAATCTATTACTTGCTGATGCCGTGCCTTAGAACGAACGGAACTACCTGCTGCAGGGGCTGCGTAGAACCTTCTCGAGGCTACCCTAAATTTCTGAGCTTCGCTAAAATGCATTAACATATGACTCCAAGGTCCCATATTACGTGGTTCTTCCTGCGCCCAAACGAAGTCATTGGCGTTTTTATATCGGTTCATTGCGGATATCATTTGATCCTCAGGTACTGGGAACAATTGTTCTACACGCACCAAGGCTACATCTTCTCGCTCAAGTTTGTCGCGTTCTGCAAGCAAATCATAATAAAATTTACCCGTACACAACACTACACTTTTCACTTTCTTTACATCCGCTGTAGCATCGTCCAAGACTTCTTGAAAACTACCGTTTACCAAATCATCAACCGTTGACACGGCCTTTGGATGTCTTAACAAACTTTTTGGCGTAAAGATGATTAGTGGCTTTCTGAAGTTGACCTTCATCTGCCTTCTCATAATATGAAACATCTGTGCCGGCGTCGTAACATCGGCAATATACATGTTATCCCTTGCACAAAGCTGCAGATAACGTTCCATTCTTGCTGACGAGTGTTCAGCACCTTGACCTTCGTAACCATGTGGCAATAACATCACCAAACCGTTCTGTAATTTCCACTTATCCTCGGCAGCAGAAATAT
>CBDUKC010000086.1:0-11627 GCA_965367705.1 uncultured Maribacter sp.
ACGTTTTCCAAAAGATTGGTTGCTATCGGTTGAACTTTACGAACTGGCCATTGCCAATGGAGATACGAATTTTGCTCTGGAAATTAAAGATCATCTAGAACATGTAAAACGAAACCAACCAAACTTAGGACATTTGATTGACGATGGACTTTCTTTAATGGATAGTCCAACAAATGTCAAGGCTTAATCTGTACTTGGCTAAAATCATCCACAGGTACATCTTCGTAAACCAATTGCCAACCCATGCTATTGGTAAGGATATAGAATTTTTGTAATTCGCTTAGCAACCTATTTTTCGCGTTCGCCTTTAAACTAGAGGCCTCGACTTTTTTAAGTAAGGACACATTTACGTTTCGCTTTATTTGATTGTAATCGCCAGCATCAAAAGGATTTAGATAATCTGCCGTAACATCATAATACTCGAAGTCGGGATTTAAGTTAATTTCCGGCTCGGGAATATTGTTTAGATAAAGTGTTTTATTGGCTTCTTCTAGTTCAAACTCAATCTTGGAGAGGTCATACGCGATAAAAACTTCAGCATTGACGACTACCAGCGCTTTTTTATCTGCCGTTACCAAGGGTCCAAATAGTTCTTTTGAATCCTTGTAATTATACACTTCTGCAAAATGACCTTCGGTGACAATTAACTTGGATACATTAGCTATTTGCTGTTGTATAAGCATAGAGTTCTCTTGAAGAATGGTTTTGGATTCCTTTGCGTCGCTACAAGTTTTAAAAACCAGAAAAACAATTACAACCGTAACAACACCTATTAGAACTTTTTTCATTTATACATACTTTTATTTAGGAATCAAATTCCATAAACGGATATACCTTCTTAAGATACATGATACGCTCTTGAAGTACCATTTGAAATTTTTGATGTTCCAAACCTTTGGGATTGAAAGGTCTATGCTGTAGTCCTTTTTGTACTTCCGCCACCTTTTTCATCGGTGCTTTAACCTCATCGACAATCCAAACCTGCTGAAACTTTTCCCAAATATAGTTGACAGCTAATTCATTTGGATGTACCATATCATTACTATAAAAACGATAGTCTCGCAGTTCGTCCATGAGTATCTCATAAGATGGAAAATAGTATCCCATAACCTCCAAAGCGGGTACGCTCAGCATCTCGTGTATGGCTATAATCAAATGTGATTTACTTCTTTGGTTTTCGACAAAACCATCCTTTAGATGACGCACTGGAGAAATGGTAAAAATTATTTGTGCCTTTAGATTTATAGTTTGAACAACTTCAGCTATCCGATTCAAACTGGCACCTATTTCTGTAACGGATAGTAGATGCTTTTCAAACGCTGCTTGGGGTACTTTATGACAGTTGGCTACCGTTTTTCCAGTTTCCGTTTCTTTATATACCCATGCCGTACCTAATGTAATTATGATATGGGTCGATTCACGAAGTTCGTTTTCTGTTTTTAAAAGTTTGGCATTTAAGTTACCCAATAGCTTTTCCTTAGAGCTATCACTTAAACTTGAATGCACATCGAAACAATGCCATCTCTCGTTTAAGAAGAACAGCTCTTCCTCCGTATAATATTTCTTTTTAACAGCCCTTGAAATCAAATTTTCAATTGCCAAAGGATGAAACAGTATCCCAAATGGGTTTTGTACCGTTTGAAATTTAAAATAATCCAACTTTGCGCCAATGTTCTCCGAAAAACAAGAACCCAATAATAGCAATTTGCTAGAATAATCTATCTGATGTTCAGCTTTATATAAGGGTATTTGGGTTTGAAGTTTCATTTTAATTGAATTTGAATTGGACCCAACTTCATTGAACACCTGTCAAGGCTTTGTAAAAGCAATTACAAATACCCCTTAACTGCCTCCAAAGCCTGATTGATTCCTTCGGGTTTCTTCCCTCCAGCAGTTGCAAAGAAAGGTTGTCCACCACCTCCTCCTTGTATGTATTTCCCAAGCGCTTTAACAATGGTACCTGCATTCAGATTTTTAGAAGCCACTAACTCTTTTGAAATATAGCAGGATAACAAGGCTTTCCCATTTTGCTCGGTTCCAAACAACAAAAAGAGATTATCGTGGTTCTGCCCAATTTCAAAGGAAAGGTCCTTAATACCAGCAGCATCCAAATCTATCTTTTTGGCTAAAAATTGTATACCCTCTATATCTTGCAGTTCTTTTACCAAATCACCCTTTAGGTTTTTGGCCTTATCCTTTAACAAACCAGCAATTTGCTTCTTTAATTCTGTATTCTCTTCCTGTAGATTAGCAACTGCCTTAACCGGATCTTGTGCATTTCCTAGCGCATCTTTAATCTCGTAAAGCGAACGGTTATTGTCGAAATAAAAATCCTTCACGGCGTCACTAGTAATAGCCTCTATTCTTCTAATACCCGAAGCAACAGCACCTTCAGACCTTATTTTAAAGTGCCAGATATCACCGGTATTCTTAACGTGAGTTCCCCCACACAGCTCTGCAGATTGACCAAATTTGACCATTCTGACCGTATCACCATATTTTTCCCCAAACAATGCCATGGCTCCTTCATCCAAGGCTTTTTGCATGGGAATATTCCGTTGTTCCTCAAAAGGTAAATGACCATCGATCCGTGCATTTACAAAATTTTCTACTTGCCTTAATTCCTCCACGGTAAGTTTAGCAAAATGTGAGAAATCAAAACGTAAATATTTAGAGTGTACGGCGGAACCTTTTTGCTCTACATGTGTCCCTAAAACTTCTCTTAATGCTTGATGCAGCAAATGAGTTGCGGTATGGTTGGCCTCGGTTCTTTGTCTTTGTTTGGCATCTACCACTGCGTTAAAACTTCCGTTTAGATTTTTAGGAAGGCTCTTTGCAAAATGAACAATTTCATTATTTTCTTTTTTGGTATCGATGATATAGACCACATCACCGTCGGCAGATTCCAAATAACCTTTGTCCCCTACTTGCCCCCCACCTTCTGCATAAAAGGGAGTCAAGTTAAAAACCAATTGAAACTGTACACCATCTTTCTTGGATGTAATCTTTCTATACTTTACAAGTTGAACATCGGATTGTAATGAATCGTAACCAATAAACTCTTGCTCATTATCATCAATCATGACTGTCCAGTCCTGTTTAGATATTTCCGAAGCAGCTTTAGAACGATTTTTTTGTTTTTGCATGGCAATATCAAAACCAGCTTCGTCTAAATCATACCCTTTTTCGCTCAATATAAGAGCGGTTAAATCGATAGGAAAACCGAAAGTATCATACAATTCAAATGCCTTGGCACCGTCGACTGTTTTATCCTTTGAATCCTTTATGATAGTATCCAACAAGACCAATCCCTGGTCTAAAGTTTTAAGAAAAGAATGCTCCTCCTCTTTTACAACATTTTGTATCAACTGTTTTTGCACCTTCAACTCGGGGAACGCTTCTCCCATAGTTTGTGTCAACACATCTACCAAACGAAACATAAACGGTTCCTTTGTGCCTAGAAAGGTAAAACCGTAGCGGACGGCACGCCTTAAAATTCTTCGGATGACATAACCCGCTCCTGTGTTACTTGGCAACTGACCGTCTGCAATGGAAAATGCCACTGCTCTAACATGATCAGCAATAACACGAATGGCAATATCGGTTTCCTCTTGCTTTCCATAATGGGCGTGGGTAATGGTCTCAATCTCTCGTATAAGTGGGGTAAAAACATCAGTATCGTAATTGGACTTAACATTTTGCATGACCATGCACAAACGCTCAAAACCCATTCCTGTATCTACATGTTTGGCAGGAAGCGGATCCAAACTACCGTCAGCCTTCCGATTGTATTGCATAAAAACCAAATTCCAAATCTCTACCACCAAAGGGTGATCTGCATTGACCAAACTTGCTCCTGATACTTTTGCTTTTTCTTCCTTGGAACGTATATCTACATGAATTTCTGAACAGGGACCACAAGGACCCTGGTCTCCCATTTCCCAGAAATTATCCTTTTTGTTTCCCATGATGATTCTATCCTCGGGAACAATCTTACGCCATAAGTCATAAGCCTCGTGATCCTTATCTAACTTATCCGCATCATCGCTCCCTTCGAAAACAGAAACGTAAAGACTCTCTTTATCAATCTTTAAAACATCAGTCAATAATTCCCATGCCCATGTTATTGCTTCCTCTTTGAAATAATCACCAAAACTCCAGTTACCCAGCATCTCGAACATGGTATGATGATAGGTATCCTTCCCTACTTCCTCCAAATCATTATGCTTACCACTAACCCTAAGGCATTTTTGAGTATCTGTTATCCGAGTATTTTTAGGATCATTTATCCCTAAAAAGTAGGATTTAAATTGATTCATTCCTGCATTGGTAAAAAGCAAGGTAGGATCATCCTTAATCACCATTGGGGCAGAAGGCACTATCTTGTGGTTTTTGCTCTCGAAAAATTGTAAAAATTGCTTTCGTATATCCTTGGAATTCATCTAAAATGCTAAGCTTTTACAAATTTTAACTGTTTGTAGAAAACAATTTTTATATTTGTTTGTTATGTTAAAAAATCTAACCACAAAAATAGCATAAAATCTATTCATGTCTAAGGTAAAATACTATTACGACCCAGACACACTATCATATCGCAAGATAGAACCAGAAAAGTCCAGACGATACCGCAATATTGTCTTTTTCTTTCTCGGCTCTTTTTTGTTTGGTCTTTTGGGATTGATTTTACTTTTGAACACAAACTTAATCAATACCCCAAGAGAGCTATCCTTGGCAAGAGAAGTCAAAAACTATGAACTTCAATTTGAGCTTCTGAATAAAAAAATGGAGCAGATTGAAGACGTTTTGGTTAATATTGAAGACAGAGACAATAACATATACAGATTATACTTTGAAGCTAACCCAATACCCGAGGAGCAGCGGCGTGCTGGTTTTGGAGGAATCAACCGTTATAAATCCCTAGAAGGCTTTAACAATTCAGAAATGGTCGTCGCTACCACCCAGCGCCTAGATATCATAAAAAAACAAATGGCCATACAATCCAAATCTTTGGATGAAATTACCAAGTTGGCAGAGGAAAAGGAAAAATTATTAGTGGCGATTCCTGCCATACAACCCATAAACAACGAAGAACTAACACGAATGGCTTCTGGTTATGGTTGGCGTTCAGATCCATTTACCAAAGCACGTAAAATGCATTATGGAATGGATTTTACAGCACCAAAAGGCACTCCCATTTATGCAACCGGAGACGGAACGATAACCAGAGCTGATAATAACTCATCTGGATACGGCAAACATATCCGGATAGACCACGGTTATGGCTATTTAAGTTTATATGCTCACCTTAGCCAATACAACGTAAAAAAAGGTAAGAAAGTAAGAAGAGGAGACCTTATAGGGTTTGTAGGCAGTACAGGCCGTTCAGAAGCACCCCATTTACACTATGAGGTTTGGAAAGACAATGACCGTATAAATCCTCTTAATTTCTACTATGGTAGTTTATCACCAGAGGAATTTGAGAACATGTTAAAATACGCAAATCAAGAAAACCAATCCCTGGATTAATGCAAATAGAACTCCCTGAAAAACGATATTATGGCATTGGGGAAGTCGCCCGTGCGTTTGATGTAAACACCTCGCTTATCCGTTTTTGGGAAAAAGAGTTTGATGTACTTCAACCAAAGAAGAACGCAAAAGGAAATCGTAAATTCACACCACAGGACATAAAAAACCTTCAACTTATTTATCATTTGGTTAAGGAACGCGGTTTTACATTAGACGGCGCTAAACTTCATTTAAAGGAAGAAAGAAAAAAAACCTTATCTAACTTTGATATTATCCAAAAACTTGAGGGTGTAAAAGCCGAGCTTACCAAAATAAAGAATCAACTATAAACACTATACCAAGTTCTCCATAAGGAACTAACTAAACAACACCAATTATGAAAAAAGGAATTATTGCATTAATTGTGCTTGGCGTCATCGCTTTTGGTCTTTACCAATGGGGTGTTGGATTTAACAACACGGCCATAGCCTTAAAAGAAACCTCGACCAAAACATGGGCTAATGTTGAAAGTTCATATCAACGCAGAAATGACCTTATAGGGAATTTAGTAAAAACAGTACAAGGTGCTGCAGATTTTGAAAGAGGTACATTAACAGATGTGATAGAAGCCCGGGCAAAAGCTACTGCTGTGAGCATAGACCCTACTAATATTACACCAGAACAACTAGCACAGTTCAACCAAGCTCAAAGTGGTTTGAGCGGTGCGTTGAGTAAACTTTTGGTTACGGTAGAACGTTATCCCGACCTAAAAGCAAACCAGAATTTCTTGGAGCTACAATCACAATTAGAAGGAACAGAAAACAGAATTAATGTTGCACGTGACCGTTTTAACGCTACTGTAGAGCCCTATAATCTTCATATTAAAAAATTCCCAAATTCAGTTTTAGCAGGCATATTTGATTTTGACGAATTAGCCTATTTTAAATCTGAGGCAGGTTCGGAGCAAGCACCGGATGTAAATTTTGATTTTGAATAAAAACCCATGTCAAAAGTAGAGGATTTTTTAAGTGCTTCCGATGAGCATGAAATTGTGGAAGCCATTCTTATGGCAGAGAAAAACACGTCTGGAGAAATTAGGGTACACATAGAATCCCATACCCGGCTAAATCATTATGACAGGGCTAGGGAGGTATTTCACTTGCTTAAAATGGACAATACGAAGGAAGAGAACGGGGTGCTTTTGTACGTAGCGGTAAACGATAAGAAATTTTCAATTTGCGGAGACAAAGGCATTGACAAGGTTGTACCAGAAAATTTCTGGGAGGCAACCAAAGACATCATTCAATCTCATTTTAAAGAAGGAAACTTTAAAGATGGCATATTAGAAGGAGTGCTAAAGGCAGGCACCGAACTAGAAAAACACTTTCCTTGGAAACATGGTGACACAAACGAATTGAGCAATGAGATATCTAAAGGCTAGTTTTAGCTTTGTACTGATACTATGCTTTACCTCCATTTGGGGTCAATTTCAAATACCCGAAAAACCCGAAAAGGAAACCAGTGTTTACGACTATATCAATCTACTTTCCGCTGTTCAAAAAAATTCACTAGAACAAAAACTAATTCGGTATTCCGACAGTACTTCTACTCAAATCGTAATTGCCATTATTGCAAGTACCCAAGGTGAAAACATTACCTATCTTGGCGCACAATGGGGGCAGAAATGGGGTATTGGCCAAGCTGGAAAAGACAACGGGGTGCTTGTGCTATTGGCGCACGATGATCGAAAAATAGCCATAAACACAGGCTATGGTGTAGAAGGCAATCTTACCGATGCCATGTCTCGTAGAATTATTGAAAATGTCATTGTTCCCGAATTCAAAACCGGTAATTATTATGGCGGACTCAACAATGGGGCCGATACTATATTCAAAGTTCTTAATGGCGAATTTAAAGAAGACCGCAGCTTAACTACCGAAGACGGGTTTCCGTTTAGAGCATTATTTCCCTTTATAATATTCTTCATTATCCTTATCATTCTCTCCAAACGTAACAAAGGCAATAACGGTGGTAACGGAGGACGAAAAAACCGAGGGCTAGACCTTTGGGATGTTATCATTCTCAGCAACATGGGCCGCAGTGGAGGAAGCGGAGGCGGTTTCGGTGGTGGCGGAGGTAGCTTTGGTGGTGGTGGATTCGGCGGAGGATTTGGCGGTGGCGGATTTGGCGGTGGCGGTGCTTCCGGTGGGTGGTAATCTTTACAACCAAAGTTCAAGCGTAAATATCTAAACGCAAAAATAGAGCTGAAAATCGCCCAAGACGAATTAAATTCACTAAAAACCCTCCCTCAAGATTATTCCTTCACTTACTTTTTCCGCATATAAATGGTAATTGGAACTCCTGTAAAATCGAACTCCTCGCGTATTTTATTTTCTAAATAACGCTTATATGGCTCCCTTACATATTGCGGTAAGTTACAAAAGAATGCAAATTGTGGATATGCTGTAGGCAATTGTGTACAGAACTTAATTTTTACATATTTCCCTTTATAAGCAGGTGGAGGATAATTTTCAATAATAGGTAACATTACTTCATTAAAGTTACGGGTGATAATTTTCCTGCTACGGTTATTATAAACGTCTACCGCAGTCTCAATAGCTTTAAAAATACGTTGTTTTGTAAGTACTGATATAAACAAGATAGGCACATCTACAAAAGGCTCAATCGCTTGTTTTATTCGCTGTGTATACTGTTTTATGGTATTGGTTTCTTTGTCCTCCACCAAATCCCACTTATTTACAAGGATAACTATGCCTTTATTGTTTCGCTGTGCCAACCAGAAAATATTTGCTACTTGCCCATCAAAACCTCGGGTTGCATCAACCAATATCAAACAAACATCAGCATGCTCTATTGCCCTAACAGAACGCATTACCGAATAAAATTCTAGATCTTCCTTTACCTTAGACTTTCTTCGGATTCCTGCAGTATCCACTAAATTAAACTCAAAACCAAATCTATTGTACTTTGTATCTATGCTGTCTCTTGTTGTACCGGCAATATCAGTAACAATATATCTTTCTTCACCAATAAGTGCATTAATAAAAGATGATTTACCTGCGTTTGGTCTACCAACAACCGCAAATCTTGGCAGTACACTTTCCTCCTCTTCTACGTCTGGCAGTTTCTCCACTAAAGCGTCTAAAAGCTCCCCTGTACCGCTACCATTTATACTGGAAAGGGTATAATACTCTCCTAGTCCTAAGGAATAAAACTCCACTGCATCCTCTTGACGCATGGCGTTGTCCACTTTATTAATTGCTAGAAAGACAGGTTTATTTACCCTTCTTAACAGTTTAGCCACATCTTCATCCATCCCGGTAACACCGGTTTCTACATCTACCATAAATATTATAGCATCTGCCTCTGCAATAGCTAACTCTACCTGTTTATCAATTTCCTTTTCAAAAACATCATCACTTCCTAAGATATAACCACCGGTATCTATAATGGAAAACTCCTTGCCGTTCCAATCACTTTTTCCATAGTGCCTGTCGCGAGTTACTCCACTAACGGCGTCAACAATGGCTTCCCTTCGTTGAATTAATCTATTAAAAAATGTTGATTTACCTACATTTGGTCTTCCCACAATAGCTACAATAGCACCCATACCTCTAAATTTGGCTGCAAAGGTAGTATAAACAAAAGAATATGAGTGAGTTGATAGTAAATATAAAAGCAGTTCTACTTATTATAACCGAACCGTTTTAACTGCCTACTATCGTTTCTCCAGTTTTTATTTACTTTAACGTACAACTCGATATGTACTTGCTTATCAAAGAATTTCTCCAGGTCTTTTCGTGATTCTACCCCTACTCTTTTAAGCGCACTCCCTTTATGCCCTATAATAATTCCCTTTTGAGAATCTCGCTCTACCATAATTACAGAACGAATACGGATTATTTCCTCATCTTCAAAGAACTCTTCCGTCTCTACTTCAACAGCGTAGGGAATTTCCTTTTTGTAGTACATCAAGATTTTCTCGCGAATCGTCTCGTTTACAAAAAAACGTTCCGGCTTATCGGTTAACTGATCTTTAGGATAATACGCAGGTGATGCTGGTAATAATTCTAAAATACGTTCAAATACGCCCTTAATATTAAAATTTTGTAAAGCAGATATGGGGTGTATTTCTACTGACGGTAATTCTTCCTGCCAATACTGCACTTGTTCTTCCAGTAGTTCTTGAGTGGCAGTATCTACTTTATTTAAAAGCAATAGCACCGGGATTTTAGAATTCTTGATTTTATCAAAAAATCGCTCGTCCTTTAGCGCTTTCTCCCCAATTTCTACCATATAAAGCAACACATCGGCATCTTCAAAAGCCGATTTTACAAAATCCATCATAGAGCTTTGTAAATCGTAAGCGGGTTTTATGATGCCCGGAGTATCGGACAAAATCATTTGAAAATCCTCTCCGTTTACGATTCCTAGAATACGGTGTCTGGTCGTCTGTGCCTTAGAAGTAATTATAGATAGTTTCTCACCCACAAAGGCATTCATCAACGTAGACTTTCCAACATTAGGATTCCCGATAATATTTACAAAACCTGCTTTATGCTCTTTCATGCTTCACTTTTAGAAAATAGGCTTTCATAGCCTTGTTTACTCTTGGCGCCAAATACAATACGGCAATCATGTTGGGTATTACCATAAGTGCAAATGACAAATCAATTAAATTTATCACTAAATCTACCGATGCTACCGCTGCAAAAGTAATACTCCCTACGTAAACCAAATTATAAAACTTTCCAATTTTAGCATTGGTGATAAAGGAAAGGCATTTAGTGCCATAATACGAGTAGGTAAATAGGGTAGACAAGGCAAAAGCACTTACCACGACCATTAGTAAAACACCACCATAGGGTATAGAACTTTCAAAAGCATTTAAAGTCATGGCAATTCCGTTCGTTTCTGTCGCTAAATGAGCACCACTAATGATGATGACAACCGCCGTAAGCGAGCAAACAATAATAGTGTCAATAAAAGGCCCTAACATAGCAACCAGTCCTTCTTGTATAGGCTCCGTTGTTTTAGACTGCCCATGAAACATAGGCGCTGTACCTACACCGGATTCATTTGAGAAAACCGCCCTGCGTACTCCAATAATAATTAAACCCCATAAACCACCGGTCACTACTGTTTTTAGATTAAAAGCTTCGGTAAAAATCAACTTGAAAGAAGGTAGTATCCCTGACACATTGGTAAGAAGAATATACACAACGGCCAACAAATACACCAAAACCATAAAAGGTACGATTGCCGTAGCCACTTTTGCTATCTTCTTTAGCCCCCCAAAAATCACAAATGAAGTAATGATCGAGAGCACTACACCTATTATTAATTTCCATTGAAAATCCCCCAATACCATAAAGGCTTCATCGGGCCGTATAACTTTCATTAAGGTTTGTGTAAACTGGTTGGTGGTAAACGCAGGCAATACACCGAACAAGCCTGCAATACAAAAGAAAATAGCAAGTGGCTTAGCCTTGTTGCCTATCCCTTTCGTGATATAATACATAGGACCTCCTTGTAAAGCTCCGTCAGAATCTTCCCCGCGAAACATGATGGATAAACTACACGAATAAAATTTTATACACATGCCGATTATTGCAGTAATCCAAATCCAAAAAACAACACCAGGACCTCCTAGATAAATAGCAATGGCAACGCCGGCAATATTCCCCATTCCTACCGTTGCAGCAACTGCAGACGACAGCGCCTGAAGGTGACTCACCTCGCCCGGATCATTTGGGTTATCATACTTACCTGCGGTAATACGCAAGGCATGCTTAAAATAGCGGTAGGGTAATAATCTAGAGTAAAATACTAAAAACAAACCGCCACCGATAATCAAAAAGAGCATAACCCACTCTGTGTACGGCAGTATACTTGACAAGAATTCATTAATTAGATCCATGTGTAAATTAAAAAATGGGTTTAACTGGGTAATTTAGGGATTTTTAAATGGATAGCTTAAGAAATATTTATCAAATTAAGTTTTGATTGTAGGGAAAAAGCATCGTATATTTGCAGTCCAAAATATGTCAGTCAGCCTAATGAACTGAAAGCCTTAAAGCTAAGTTGATTATTTTGAAAAC
>CBDUKC010000087.1:0-11627 GCA_965367705.1 uncultured Maribacter sp.
CCTAAGATATTAAGCAATGTTGATTTTCCCGACCCCGAAGAGCCCATAATGGCAACGAGTTCACCTTCTTCTACAGAGAAATTTATCCCTTTTAGGACATGTAATGAATTACTGCCCATCTTATAAGATTTGTGAAGATCTTTAATTTCTATCATATTGGCTCTCTTTGTAGTTTGGAAGCTGTTGAAAATGACATCCAGCAATAGGACATCAAACTTGTAATAATGTTACAAGAAAAGCTTCAAAATTTTAAATTATTTTAATTCTGGGCAAATTGGTCCGGTTTAACTTCATTCCAGACCTTGATTTTCTCCCCTTCGCTAATACCAGATTTTATTTCAACGTGAATACCATCACTGATTCCAATTTCTATATCCCTGCGTTCAAATTCTTGATCTCCTATAGCAATTTCAACAAAAGGTTTCTTTGTTTTATCATCAAACTGAATCAAAGCCTCCTTTACTGCTAAAACATTATCAGCTTTGGCTAAAATTATAGAGGCATTAGCACTTAGACCTGCTCGTATGAATACGGAATCCTGCTTCTTGAGCGTTCCCTTAATTTCAAACTGTATAGCACCATTCTCTTCTTTTCCTTTGGGTGCTATATAATCCAGAACCGCATCAAAAACAGTATTTTCAATGGCACCCACTGTTATCTGTAAAGGCAAGTTTTCCTTGATCTTTCCTACTTCAGATTCATCAACTTTTCCCTCAAAAATCATTTTTTCTACATCGGCTATGGCCGCAATCGTAGTACCCTCATTAAAGTTATTGCTTTCAATAACTTGGTTTCCCACTTCCACTGGAACCTCAAGCACCATTCCACTAACCGTTGCCCTAATCAACGTATTGGCCTCTTTTCCTAGTCCTGCGGTAGTCCCGGTTTTTACAATATCATATCTTTTTCTCGCTGCGGCGTATGCCTGTTTTGCTTGATCATAGGCCACCTCTGCACGTTCCAAATCTACCTGAGATATAACGCCTTTACCAAAAAGCCCTTTTTGTCGCTCTAGGTTACGTAGCTGATTGTCTAAACCAATTTTTACCTCGTCTATGGTATTCCTTGCATCGTTGAGCGCATTTAAATTAGGAACCACCTTTATTTTGCAAAGAAGATCACCAGATTTTACGAAGTCGCCACCTTCTACATAGATTTCCTCGATAACTCCCGAAATATTTGGTTTGATAAGCACTTCTTCCAAGGGCAGGATACTTCCCGTAGCCATGGTTTTTTTGATAATCGTTTGTTTAGATGGCACATCTGTAGCGTATACCACGGGATTTTCAGCATTTTTTTGATACAAATAATACATGGACCCACCAAAGGCCAATACGATGACTAATAAAATGCTAATGGTTACTGACTTTTTCATTCTTAGGTTGATTTTTATTTTATGATTGATGTTGTCACTCTGTTCTTAATGCTTCTATTGGACGCACTTTAATTGCACTCTGAGCAGGTATAAAGCCCGCAAGTAAGCCTGATATTATTAAAATAACCAATGCGCCTACCACTACCCCCAAACTTACACTTGGGTTTATAAACATGTCCACTGGCCCTACCGAATCCAAAATTGCGTTAATTCCATAAATAACGGCTGCACCAAATATTATACCTGCCATCCCAGACATGATGGTCAAAAAGATGGACTCCATCAATATCTGTTTTTTAATGGACCACGGGGCTTCCCCTAATGCCCTTCTAATACCAATTTCCTTAGTTCGCTCCTTAATTACGATCAGCATTATATTGCTCACCCCAATAATACCTGATAACAACACTAGGACTCCAACAAAATAAGCTACCCATCGCAAAGCACCAAAAAGCGACTCCACTCTATTAAACCGTTCATATAGATCAAAGTAGCCCACGGCTCGTTTATCATCTGGGTGAATATTCCTATTCTCTTTTACTACGTTTAGAATACTTTCCTTCAAGTCTGAAATAGAAGTGGCATCGTTCGCAGTAATGACCATTCGTCCTACATCATTTCCTGTATTAAACGCCTGCGAAAATGCGGTGAAGGGAATAAATATCTCCTTTTGACCTTCTTCTCCATCTCCATTGTTACTTTTCTTTTTATAGCTTCCTACTACCATAAAATTGACCCCCTGAATCTTTATGTACGTACCTATAATATCCTCACCCTTATCATAGAGCTCGTTCTTTACACCATCTCCAATTACCGCCACTTTTCGATTGTTTTCAATATCATTCTGGTTCACAAACCTTCCTGAAGTAATCATCATTGGTTCTTGTTTGATTATATCAGGATAATCCCCATATACATTAAAAGCACCTGCGCTAAGCCCTCTAATTACATTGTTCGCACCACCAAAACCTCCTAACTGGTTCCTTGGAGATATAAATCGAAGTCCTGGAACACGATCGTTAATTGCGGTTACATCCTCTAATTTAAAATTGAAACGCCTGCCTTTAGGCAATCCTTTATAGGCGATAGTCGTATTTCTTGACCACATGAACATCGTATTTGTAGCTATATCCCCAAAATCTGCCCGTATACCATTTTCCAAACCCTTACCAGCGGCCAATAGAATAATGAGGATAAAGATACCCCAACCTACTCCAAAAGCAGTTGCCAAGGTTCTGAACACATTTGTGGACAACACCTCAACAATTTCTCTCCAACGGTCTTTATTAAACATTTTATTTCCTTTTAATTCTCCTTGTGCCTACCCATACGAAAAAGCAAACCATGTGCACGGTTAACTAAACAATCTACTCATCCTTTAAGGCATCGATTACATGAATCCTTGCAGCTCTCCAAGCAGGAAAAAAACCAGCCACTGCACCAGCAAATATGAGCACGAACACGGTTGCCAAAGCTACATTAAAATTAACGGAAGGATTTACCACATAATCGATTTCCACGTACGGCCCTATAAGCTCTAGCAAACCCATGCTAAAAATAAGCCCGGTGAAACCAGCAATTGCCGTAATAAAAACCGATTCGTGTAAAATCATGCCTATAATAGACCAGGGCTTGGCCCCAAGCGCCTTGCGTATTCCTATTTCCCTTGTCCGTTCCTTTACAACAATTAACATGATATTGCTTACGCCAACCACCCCAGCTATAATGGTACAAATACCCACAAACCAAAAGAATAGTTTTATACCCAACGTTAAATTATAGTAACGTTTTGCTTCCTCCATGGGATTCCATACCTGTATGGCACTAGTATCATCTGGCGCAACAGTATGAGCCTGTTTTAAGTAGGATTTTATATTTTCAGTAAATGCAATTGATTGGGCTACAGCGGCATCAAAGTTTTCAGCAGGCGGCAACGTATAACTCATGTTATTCAAGTAATCCGCACCGTTGAATACTTGTTGCGCTGCGCTAATAGGAATATAAATTCGTTCTTCTTCACGTTCGCCTCCAACATCGCCGTATACCCCAACAATCTTAAACGGTATTCCAGAAATCTTCAAAAACTGACCCACCGGACTAAGCGTGTCTTTAAAGACATCACGTTTTATCTTATTTCCTATCACGGCAACTTTTGTAGCCCCTATCTCATCGGTATGATTCAAGAAACGCCCCTGAGACATATATAAGTTCTCTATAAATTGAAATTGGTTGGATACGCCCTGAACACTATATGCAAGAGATTCTTTACCGTAATTCACAAAAGCATTCCGTACGAAATAGCGAGGGGATTTATTTTCGATATCATCTTCTAAGAGCCGTGCTGCAAAATCATAGTTTTCGTTACGTAATTGGATGCGCCTTCCAGGATTAAGTCCTTTATACTCTTTTGTGGTTACTCCCGGCCAAACCCATACACTAGTTGCCGCATCTTTTTCAAACTCCTTTGCAACGCCATTTTGCATGCCTTGACCAAAACCTAATAAAATAACAAGGATGAAAATGCCCGATGCTACGGACAGGCCAGTAAGAAAGGTTCGTAATTTATTTTTCCGAATAGTATCGAAAATTTCTTGCCATCGTTCTAAATCGAACATGTTGATTGGTTTTTGATTGATGAATGCAATACTCACATATCACGGGGATAAGACTACATATCCTTCACAATGTTACACAATCAAATAAAAAAAAGTGTTAAAGTTCTAATTTTATGTTAAGACCTCATTTTACGATATACAAAATAAAACAAGGCAGCCACTAAAACATAGGGAATAGCCATCAAGTAAACTATGCCGTTATTGATGCCTTCTGCTGTTCTACCAGATTCTTCACTTTCCAAAACAGCTCTGCACATAGCGCACTGCGCATCAACGGTTTCAGGTATTAAAACCACTAAAATCAACACTAGTAAAAGAAAGCTCTTTCGCATAGCTAATAAGCATAATAAGGTGAAATCATTACGTATACCACAACACCCGTTACAGCAACATATAGCCATATTGGAAATGTATATTTTGCTAAAGCCCTGTGACCAAAATCGTCTTTTAAATATGCCTTAGCATAGGTACGCAAGACTAATGGAATCAAAGCAATGGATAAAACGATATGCGTAATCAATATAAAATAATACAGATAACGCACTAATCCTTCTCCACCATATGAAGTAGATTCAGAGGTCATGTGATATGCGATATACATTAGTAAAAACAAAACAGACAACAGAATATTCAAGGTCATGACGCGCTGATGCACTCGCTGATTTCCTTTTTTTATCGCTAGAACCGCAACAATTAACAACACAGCTGTCAGCCCATTAATACCAGCATAAATTGGAGGTAGAAAAGATAATGGCTCTACATTGGGTAACTTAACGCCGAAAAGCACAGCAACCACAACCGGTATCACAACAGATACCACAGCTATAAACTTATTAAATCGCTTCTCATAGATACTAGTTTTCTCCATACTACTCTTGTAATAATTTATAAATATCCTCCTGCAAGATACTTATCTGCTCTTGCTCTCCATGATCGTTTTCCCCCATAGTTTTTGTAATCGCCCCCCGGTAGTATACTATTGGGTTACCAAACTTATCCAACCTTGAACGTATGTAACCTTGTCTATCCACAAGGGCAAACAGCCCTGAATGCTCAAACCCGCCGGGAGCATCTGGCATTTCAGCGGCAAATATGTTAAACCCACTATTCGCCAAATCGTATATAGCCTCCTTATCACCCGTTAGTAAATGCCAATCCATATCAGTAATCCCATTCTTCTCAGCGTAACGCTTTAAAACCTTGGGTGTGTCATAGTCTGGTGTTATAGAAAATGAGGCTATCCCAAAGTCTGGCTCATTAACAAACTGATTTTGAAGCGCTACTAGATTTTCCGTCATAATTGGGCAAATACTGGGACATGATGTAAAAAAGAATTCGACCACATATACCTTACCAATATAATCCTTATCCGAAATCAGCAAACTATCCTGATTAATAAACTGGAACGAAGGGACTTTACGTTTAACATCATTCAACAGCACATAACTTAGCCCTTTTTTTTGAGGTACCGTATTCATCCGATCCATATCGATTACAGTGCCAGATTTTAAACGGTCCACTATTCTCGGGACTACTATTATCCCAAAAATTAATATAATCAAGGAAACCCAAACGTATGTGTATTTCTTATTCACTATTTTGAACGATTTGAGTTGTTTTTTTTAAGTGCTAATCGGTACTCTGCAAGTATAATTTTGACATCATCCTCCATCTTATTATTCAAATCCGCAACAGAGTTTGTGTTAAAGCCATATTTGGTTCCTTCATCTTCATCTTCTGTACGTCCTCTCAGGTTCCTTTCCTTATCGATAATAAAAACATAGGGCGTACTTAAATCATCTCCTAACTGCAAATCCGTTTTAAGACTCGCAAACACGTTGTTAATTGTTTCCGTATCCCCGTAAGCAAAATTCCATTTAGAAACATCCGCCAAATTAGATAGCTCTTCTTTTAGCACTGCTACTTTATCTTCACTACCAAGAGGTACCACCATCACAAATTGAAAATCATTGAACTCATAAAAGCGTTTATATATCTTTTGGTTTAAATTGAAGGCATTTCCCTTCTTAGTTTCAATATTGTTTCCTAAGAAACCAAGCACTGTAATTTTTTCAGTAAACTTAATATTGCCATCATTGAAGGTAAGCTCTGGAATCTCTTCTGTAAGCACTGGCAACCTCCCAAACTTATTCACCCCTGAAGCAAAAAAAAGATAGGCTACAATAGGAAGCACAAACAACACAATAAGAACAAAAGTCTTTTTCATTTCGTAACTGGTATTTTTTTATTTTGCGTTGCGCCCGAACTGCATTAGAATCATTCTATTTATATAAAGGAAACTAATTTCACGCTCTTTTATGCTATCAAAACGAAATTAACCACTTCATAAAATCAGTATAAAAAAACGAAAAGCTAACTGTACAAAAATAAAAAAGACGGTCTTTAAACCGTCTTTTAATTCTGTTAATTATATCTTAGAAATTCCAGGTTACAAAGCCGTCCTTATAGATATTGTAAATGTAATCTGCTTCTACGAGAAGTATAAAGACCAAGTAAATAACCAAGAATATAGGTGTCCAAACAATTGCTCTTCTCAGGGCACTTTTTTCGTCTCTAAGGTGCATAAAATCCCATGCGATATAATAAGCCTTAACTAACGTAAGTATAATGAAAATCCAATTTAAGAGTTTCATTCCTAGAAAATAGGTTCCCGTAAGTGCGGCAGGCTTAAGAATACCGAAGATTACCTCAACTACTGTTATAACGGTCAAGAAAATTAAAACACCCCATATTTTTTGGGTATTCGATTTAAACTTTAAAAGACCTCTAAAAATTTCTAATTTATGTTCGTGTGCCATGTTATATTCTAACTAAATTATACATTTTGACTAGTAATTAAACTAAGTAGAAAAAGGTAAATACAAATACCCATACCAAATCTACAAAGTGCCAGTATAGTCCAACCTTTTCAACCATTTCATAATGCCCTCTTCGCTCATACGTACCAATAACTACGTTGAAGAAAATAATAAGATTGATCATTACACCTGAAAACACGTGAAACCCGTGAAATCCTGTGATAAAAAAGAAGAAATCAGCAAACAATCTACTTCCATACTCATTCCTCATCAAATTCGCCCCCTCAACTACTAGGGTCGCGCTCTTAATTTTCTCCAAGGATTCCTGCCTCGTCAAAAGGGTCTTCTCGCCTTCTTCGTCAAGCACCTCTGTTCGAATTAATATGTTCGAATTAGCTTGAAATCCTTGCGTCACCTCATTTAAAGAGTAGGATGGAAGTGCTTTTTCTTCATAATACCAAATACCATTCTTTTTTTCATGTGCTACCCGCTCATCTGGTATTACCGTTGCAAAATCTGCAAGTGCAGCTCTTTTTCCCGTATCGGCATCTACAAACTGTAGTATTCTTCCTCCTTTGGTTTCTAACGCACCAAAATCTCCCTTAATAAAAGTCGCCCATTCCCATGCCTGCGACCCAACAAATATCGCTCCTCCAATAATGGTGGCGAACATGTACCAGATAACCGCGTTCTTTTTCATGTTATGCCCAGCGTCCACAGCCAATACCATAGTTACAGAAGACATAATAAGTACAAAGGTCATAAAGGCCACATAATACATTGGCGCTTCCACACCGTGAAACCCAGGAAAGTGTGTAAACACCTCATCGGCAATTGGCCATGTCTCTATGAACTTAAATCTTGAAAAGCCATAGGCGGCCAAAAATCCTGAAAAAGTAAGGGCATCCGAAACCAGGAAAAACCACATCATTAATTTACCGTAGCTAGCCCCTAAAGGTCTATTGCCACCACCCCAAAGGTTTTCTTCTGCTCCCGCTGATACCGTAGAATCCATATACTGATTTATCGATTTAATAAAACTTTAGCAAATTTACATTTTTTTCAACTATTTAAAAGCTGAATTGTATTCAAAACTATTTTTGTTTAAAAATATTATCTCATAAAGGTCATAAACAACACTAAATACACCCACAACAGGTCTAAAAAATGCCAAAACGTTGCTCCTAAAGATATGCCCAAGTACTCCTGAGATGAATACCTACCCTTCCTCTGTTTGTAAATCACAATTAACAAACTAATAATGCCTGCTACCACGTGGAGAATATGCACCATGGCAATTAAAAACATATAGGACATTTTTATACTACTCGTTGGACCCGTAAAGTAATACCCCTGGGCGACCATTTCAGAGAATCCCATAAACTGACACGTGATAAACGAAACACCTAAACCAAGTGTAACAAATAACCAGGTAGTAGCCCGTTTTTGATTATCCTTTTTTACAGCCATTTTAGCCATAATATAAGTGATGCTACTAATAACGATTAGCACCGTACTGATATAAAACGCATCGGGAAGATTTATATCACTAGCCCAATCCTCTCTTGCGCTACTCACTATGTAGGCACTCGTCCAACCTGCAAAACCCATCAGAAGACTTACAATACCGAACCACAACATCATTTGCTGCGCCCTATCCTTCTTTTCCTTAGCCGTTCCTTGTGTTAAATCCATTCTACCTTATAAATTTATCTATTACATATACTATCTGCATCAATGTGATATAACTTACGCTGGCCAACATTAACCTTTTAGCAGAATTATTATCTCTTTTGGTGTACAATCGCAGTGCAAAAAAGAGCATTGCCCCACCCATTATAAATATTAATACAGCCGAGGGTACTGACAATTGCAACGTACCTGTAATACCAAAAGCTGGAATGACCGAAATAACCATCATCCAAATCGTATACATGATTATTTGCAAAGCGGTACTAGCATCTTTTTTACCCGTAGGCAGCATCTTAAAACCTCCCCGTTTATAATCTTCATCTAGCATCCAACCCAATGCCCAAAAATGTGGGAACTGCCAAAAAAACTGAATCATAAATAAAGTTCCGGGTTCAATCCCAAATTCGTTAGTTGCAGCTACCCAACCTAGCATAAAAGGAATGGCCCCAGGAAATGCCCCAACAAACACAGCAAGAGGTGTCTTTGTTTTCAACGGCGTATACACACTGGTGTACAAAAAAATTGAGATAGCCCCGAACATGGCCGTTTTGGCATTCAAAAAATAAAGAGAAACAATCCCCAACAGGGTTAAAACGATAGCTATGGTCATAGCCGTACTAACAGACATCCTCCCGGCCGGAATTGGCCTGTTCGCCGTTCGTTTCATTAAAGCATCCAAATCACGCTCTATTACCTGATTATACGCGTTACTAGCTCCTACCATACAATAACCACCAAAAGCAAGCAGCAGCACCGCAGACAAACTTAGCTGATCAGCCCCCAGAAAATAACCTGCAATCGACGAAAAAACCACGCTAACCGCAAGCCTTGCCTTTGTGATTTCCTTAAAATCTGCAAAAATCATCGCAAATGCGTTGTTTTTTGCTGGACCAATAACGGTTTTCATTTTCTTTTTTATAGGGATACAAAGATAACCTCCAAGGGATATTCCTGCAACCAAATACCGCTATTTCTGTTTTATTTAAGAATATATGAAACGTAAATGCCTTGAGATTTGCTAAGTGTCATTTAGACTGGAAAGCCTAATTCTTCAAATACATAAAATTGAGCATAAAAAAATCCCGAGCTTTTAGCCCGGGATTTTGTATTTAGATATGATATTACTATTGTAACTTAAATGTAATTGGAATACTGAAAGGCACACGTACCGCTCTTCCTCGTTGCTTACCAGGTGTCATTTTTGGTAACTTGTCTATAATTCTAGCCGCTTCTGCTTCCAAATTTTTATCCGGGCCACGCATTCTAACACCGCCAATGCTTCCATCCTTTTGTATAACGAACATTACGTTAACTCTGCCTTGAATACCCATTTCTTGAGCTATTTCAGGATAACGGAAGTTTTTGCTGATATGTTTTTGTATCATACTGTTGAAACAAGCTCTTTTATCGCTCTCGTTTTCACAACCAGGAAATACAGGCACATCCTCAATTACTGAAAATGGAACGTCCAAATCTTCTTCCATCTCATCTACAACAACGTCTTCCACTTCGATAATTTCCTCGTCTTGGCTTGTTTCGGTAGATTCTATAATCGTCTCCTCTACCTCTTCTTCATCCTCAACAACCTCAATTACTTCAGGTGCTTGTGGTGGTGGTGGTGGTGGCGGTGTTTTGATTTGTTCCGTCATTGGCACTTCTTCGTCCAACAGATCATCTACATTCATAGAAGTATCGTACTCATTGGTTTTGTCGTACGTTTTCCACTCAAATGCCACATAAGTTAGCAGCATAACCGCAGCCAGACCCAATACAAAATAGAGACTACTATTTTTGGTTAAGTCTGCCTTTGGATTCTTTTTAGGTTCCATATCTATACAATTTAGTGTTTGCTAATTTAACTAATAAAATACTAAAAAAACAATTAAAATTTTCATTTTAACGACCAATCCTTGAAAACTAGACGATTAACTACCAACATCCCAGTTACTGCTCCCAAAGAATTTGCTAAAACATCTAATACATCTCCATGTCTATTTTCGGTAAAACCATATTGTAATAACTCAATAAGTATACCATAAACAATTGCAAAAACAACAATATAAATTAGGGTTTTACCAGGTTTTAAAATCCCTTTACTAATTTCCTTGGCGGCTTTCGCTGCCAAAACAACCAAACCAAAATAAAAAACAAAATGTACTAATTTGTCTATATGGGGTATGTTTAATCTTGGTGATATCATCTTCCCATTAAAAGAAAATAAGCTGGCAAATGATATAAACATTAACCAACTTAAAAATAACATTCCATAAAAAATGGATTTAACCACCAATCAGTTCTTTGTAATCAGCATCACTCAATAGGTCGCTTACCTCCTCTGGATTGCTAAACTTTATTTTAACCATCCATCCTTTTCCATAAGGATCTGAATTTACCACTTCTGGTTCATCCTCCAAGGCTTCATTAAATTCTATAATCTCGCCGGATAAGGGCGAAAATAAATCAGATACTGTTTTAACCGCCTCAACTGTTCCAAAAACAGCTTCCTTTTCTAATTCTTCATCAAGGGTATCGACCTCAACATAAACAATATCACCCAATTCGCCTTGAGCAAAGTCGGTAATACCAACCGTAGCTATATCGCCCTCAATTTTAATCCACTCGTGGTCTTTTGTGTACTTTAATTCTGATGGTATATTCATTGTAATTCTATTTGATAAGTAACAAATGTAAACGATTCCATAAAGGTTTTCAAAAAAAACGTTGACACTTCTTTACAATGTTTTTTTTGATACCCTTTAAGAATACAAAGAAGTTGCCTATTATTATAAAAAAAGACAACCAGACTTCCTGAATCTATTCCTGTTGATAAGGCTATAAGCTTTGTAAATACTATTAATTACCAAAATTATAGCGAAGGGTGAATCCCGCATTAATGGTAGTCTGCGGAAATGCCGTAGAGACGGCAAACTGAGAAAAGGCGTGATCGTAGAAAAAGAGTGCGTTCAACTGCTTACTCAAGGCATAATCTGCTGTAAATTTAAACGACATTAAATTTTGGCCTGAAGTAATCTGATTATTATCGATATCCAAATTCCTAATAATCGTTATATTATCCCTTAAGGTTAAATCTGCCTTTAAGTTCAAATCGCCTTTTAAACGTGTTTT
>CBDUKC010000088.1:0-11597 GCA_965367705.1 uncultured Maribacter sp.
CCCTCTTCCGAGTAGGTGCGATACGTAAAACCTGGTTGTACACAGTATCCGCCTGTTTCCCCTTGTTTGTTGATAGCTATAAAGCCTATTTGAAAGTCGTTTCGTCCCTCATTTTTTGCCATAATTCGTTTTACACCCTCTTCACAAGCCTCTTGTGGAGATTTGCCTTGGCGCATCAATTCAACAATTAAAAAACTTCCCACAGTGCGCACTACTTCTTCTCCAACTCCAGTCGCTGTGGCGCCACCAACTTCATTATCTACAAAAAGACCTGCGCCTATGATCGGCGAGTCACCTACGCGACCTGCCATTTTATAGCCCATGCCGCTAGTGGTACATCCACCAGCAATATCTCCATTGTTATCAATGGCAAGCATACCAATAGTATCGTGGTTCTCTATGTTGATAATCGGTTTGTATTCCGACGTTTTTTTCCATTCCAACCATTCCAATCTAGATTGTTCAGTTAAGAGGTTTACCTTTTTAAAACCCTTTTCGTACGCAAATTGTTCCGCCCCTTGTCCGGCAAGCATTACGTGAGGCGTGTCCTCCATGACCTTACGCGCCACAGATATAGGGTTGGCTATATTTTGCATGGCGAGTACCGCACCACAATTTCCATCCTTGTCCATAATACAGGCGTCTAGGGTTACGTTTCCATCCCGATCTGGTCTCCCGCCGGTCCCCACGGTCTGGTTGTTTACATCGTCTTCCTCAACTTTTACACCTTGTTCTATGGCATCCAAAGCATTACCACCATCCTTTAGTACTTCCCAAGCTTTTGCAGAAGCATTCAAAAAATTCCACGTACAGATAACGATGGGATAAGAAGCTTTTGTGTTTGCTGCCTTTTTAGAAGGTTGTACTTCCTCTTTACAGGATGTTAAAAACGGAGCGGCGACTAATGCCGCTGTCGCTGAACTAGAATTTTTAAGAAACTTTCTTCTTTCCATTGTTAGGGTTGTTTACTTTTAGGGGTCTAAATATAACAATATGCTTGTAGAAGTTTGTGCCAATTCTTTGCAATCTGCTCTTATTGCCCAAGAAGCCGGAGTTGATCGTATTGAGCTCTGTTCAGAACTCGCCGTTGGTGGAATTACGCCATCCTATGGTCTATTAAAGGCGGTGCGCGAAAAAATAAATATTCCTGTGAATGTAATCATTCGCCCTAGGAGTGGAGATTTTACCTTTTCCGATGATGAATTCGATATAATGAAGGCAAATATAGTTTTGTGCAAAGAGCTGGGCTTTAATGGTATTGTTTCTGGTGTGCTTCATGCCGATTGCTCCTTGGATGAGATACGTACTAGGGAGTTGATAGTGGCTTCTGGAGATTTGAACTTTACTTTTCACAGGGCCTTTGATTGGGTAAGGGATGCTCATAAAACGCTTGAGGTATTGGAGTCCCTTGGTGTACATAGTATACTCACCTCAGGGCAAAAAACAGCTGCACCCTTAGGATTGGATCTTTTGGAGGATTTACATAAAAAAGCTAAAAACTGTATTATTATGCCAGGTTCTGGAATCAACCAAAACAATGTACATGTATTTAAACAAAAAGGATTTAGAGCGGTACACCTGTCGGCGGCTAGATACCGCAAAACCCTCATGGAAAAACCTGAAGTTCCTATGAATTCTGCTTCTTTCTTGTTTGAAGATGGTGTAGCGGTCTCTAATTTGGAAATCTTAAAAGCAGTAGTTAAAATTTTAAAATAAAATCTAAAACCGTAGTTCTTTGGGTTTCTAAAAATATCTTTGTAAAAAACAAGCTATGCTACGTTGGATAATATTTGTGGTTATTTATATTATTTTGAGCTTATATGTGTTGCAGGCTTTAAAAACCGTTGCAAGACAACCATGGGTTTACTACCTCTACATGGTCATTGCTGCACTAGTTGCAGTTAACTTCATTTACCAATTTACAGCTGGTGAAGAGGAAGGAAGAGTTCTCAGTGTTGCTAAAAGTTATGCCTTTGGTTTTTTGTTAACGATACTCACGTTTAAGGTAATTACTATTTTGTTTCTTTTTTCAGAAGATATTTTTAGAATTTTTTCTGGTGGATATCGAAAGCTTTTTGGAGCTTCTAGGGAGTTTTCTTTGCCTGAACGTAGACGCTTTTTAAGTGCAATGGCCTTGGGATTGGCTGCTATTCCATTTGGGGCTTTACTATACGGAATGTATAAAGGGAAGTATAATTTTAAAGTATTAAAATATAACTTGGAGTTTGATGATTTGCCCGATGCTTTTGATGGGTACCGTATTACCCAGATATCTGACATTCATAGTGGTAGTTTTGATAATCGTAAGATGATAGAATACGGAGTGTCACTGATAAATAAGCAGAAAAGTGATACTATTTTATTTACCGGAGATATGGTAAATAACAAAACCGAAGAGATGAAACCTTGGGCAGATTTGTTTGCCACGTTGGAAGCAAAAGATGGAAAATATGCTGTTTTGGGAAATCATGATTACGGAGATTATATCCCTTGGGAAACAGAGGAGCTCAAAAGCCAGAATTTACAGGACTTAAAAGACCTTCAGAAAAAAATGGGTTTTGATTTATTACTGAATGAACATCGGTATTTAACCAAGGGCAACGATAAAATTGCGCTTGTTGGAGTTGAAAATTGGGGAAAGGGAGGTTTTAAAAAAGCCGGAGACTTGCAAAAAGCGGTTTCTCAAATATCGGATACAGATTTTAAAATATTGATGAGCCATGACCCTTCTCACTGGGAACTGGAAGTAGTGCCAGACAAAAAGCATTTTCACTTGACCTTGAGCGGACACACGCACGGAATGCAGTTCGGAATAGAAATACCCGGATGGATAAAATGGAGTCCTGTAAAATGGCGTTACAAGCACTGGGCAGGAATCTATACGGAAAAGGGCCAATATATTAATGTGAACCGAGGATTTGGGTTCTTAGGTTACCCAGGGAGGGTAGGTATTTGGCCGGAAATCACGGTGATTACCTTGAAAAAGAAGTCATTAACATGATTTTAACCTCCTGTAGTGGTACAAAAACCATGTAACCTCCTGTATTTTAACATTTTTTACTACATTTGGTTCTTAAAGTAAAGCTTGTTATATGTCTAAATTTGGTGAACTTATAGATTTGAATATTCCTGTTCTATTGGATTTCTATGCTGAATGGAACGAGCAATCTACAGCAATGCATCCCGTCTTACGAGATGTTGCCGCGGCTTTAGGCGACAAAGCTAAGGTGATAAAAATAGATGTAGATAAGAACAAAGAATTGGCCCAAGCCTTAAGGGTCAAAGGATTGCCTACTTTGATGATTTACAAGAAAGGTGAAATGGTATGGCGGCAAAGTGGCGAACAGGACGTTAACACGCTGGTTGGTATTCTAAGTGAATACGCATAACTAGAAATCGCATCTAATAGCTTTATGTTACACTCTGTAATTGTGGTTATGAAGAATGTCTTCGTTTAGTTATACAAGTCTCACAATTTTGACTTAGTTGCTATTATTGCAAATTTCCCCCTATAATAAACATATTGTTTTTAGTTTTCAATAGCAATTACCGTAGTGTCCTCTAGCGTATTGGTTTTAGTGTTGTCCAATTGTATGGTGTCTTGCTGCAAATCAGGATTTTCTTCCATAGTTTCTTCGGGCAGTTCAAAGTCGTCTTCATCTTTGTAGAAATGCTGAAACTTATCAATATACTCATTGAAAATTAGGGTTTCTTTCTCTGCAACGTCGCGATCGTTGTTATTTATTAAATTATCAATGTTTCGCCTATAGGCTTCCATATCTGCAATAATCTCATCTATATTGCTATATTGCTCGTCTAGGTTGGTGCTTGAATAATATTCCAAACGCTCTTGGTATTTGGTTTTTAGTTTATGAAATAATTCTCTTGCCTTTTCTGTTTCACCAACTTTGTAATAACCATCAACAAAAGGCTCCACAAGGGTGTAGTATCCAAATTCATCCAAAGGCATATTTTCTAAAGAAATTTGTATAACTTCTTTTGCCCTATCCATCTTATTTTCTTTAATAAGCGCTTCCATTAAGCGTGCAAGATTGGCGCGGTACGATACGCTTTGTATGCGAGTTTGTGTATCGTGATAAATATCTGGGCTTCCAGAATTTCCCCAGTCCCATTTAGTGACAATATCATACATTAAGTCAGTATCAATCCTACCCATTTCAAAGGAATTAGGACGCTCTGTTCTTATAGGTACTAATTTATAAGCCATCCCATCCAATTGAAGGTAGTCCTTCATCCATAAAAATTCTGCATCGTCAAAGCTTCCTCCCGAAAAATAAAGCGGTCTTTTCCAATCGTTGTTTGCAAGAATATCTAACATCATCATATTTTTCTTGGTAATCGCGCCAGGAAGATCAATATCTATAAAATCTACGATTAATGCAGAATCCTTAACTTTTACAAGTCCACTTTCCAAAACATTTTGCTTGTTTACCGGTACCCTTATCTTATCGGTTGGGTAGTATACCATGTTTTGGGTGTTTTCGTCATAGTTGTTCGGATCCTGTCCGCTTTGTTCAAACAAATATTTAAGCTTAGTACGCGGTTTGTCACTATCTATCCAGTTTATGAAATCCTTAATAGACCAACGGTTGTCCGTAGCCTTTTGATAGTAAAGTACATCCCTATTCCCTTGACGGTATTTATCATGTTGAATCTGCGATGGTATAGCCTCGCTCGTATAAGCTTTGTGTTTCATTTGATCTACATACCAATCCGTTTCAAATAAACTGGTACAAACAATGCGCACATCTGTACGATAACCTTCTATTTCTTGGGCATACCAAAGTGGGAACGTGTCATTATCACCTATAGTAAACAAAATGGC
Organism: uncultured Maribacter sp.; assembly: GCA_965367705.1. Classification (GTDB taxonomy): domain Bacteria; phylum Bacteroidota; class Bacteroidia; order Flavobacteriales; family Flavobacteriaceae; genus Maribacter. The sequence continues at coordinate 4,847 of CBDUKC010000088.1, forward strand.
CCCGGCATCATCTTGGCAGGAATCCAAATAAGCTTTGGCAGACGCATTTGCCGTAAAACGACCAGAACGATCATGGTCGTCCCAATTCTGTACGGCCATTACCGTAGGTACTGCCATGAGACAGATGGCAACTACCAATGGCGCAAGTATTTTTGGTTTTAGCCAATCTTTAAATCCATCAAAAAGCCCGTAAACGCCTAAGCCGATCCAAATAGCAAACACATAAAAGGAGCCCACTAAAGAATAATCACGCTCACGAGGTTGAAAAATATATGGATTTGTATAAAACTGAATCGCTAACCCTGTAAACAAAAAGAAGACTAGCAGTACCCAAAATTGCTTTGGGTTTTTGGAAATCTGAAAAACCAGACCAATAATACCTAACAGAAGTGGTAAAAAGAAATACGTATTACGTCCCTTGTTATTTTCAATATCGCTAGGGAGATTATGCTGACTTCCTAAACGCAAACTATCTATGAACTTAATCCCGCTAAGCCAGTTTCCATTATTGTTGTATCTGCCTTGAACATCGTTCTGCTTTCCGACAAAATTCCACATGAAGTAGCGCAGGTACATATAGTTAAACTGAAACTCAATCATGTATTTTACATTGTCCCATATCGACGGTGGTTCTACCTCAATAAAATCTTCAAAACGCTTAAGAAAACTAATGTATTGGTCTGCGTCTATTTCTCCATTGGCAAATCCAGTTTTTACTTGGTTAACAGCTTTCCTGAGTTCTTCGTTAGGTTTCGTTATCCTAAAGTCCAATGGTCCAAAATGGCGCATATAGTTTTCTGCGTGTTGGGAACTCCACATTCTGGGTAAAATGCCTTGGTGTTCTGGATTTGGGCCTACATCAGCGTTTTTATATTTGTTTACTACAATGTATTTCCCTAAGGTATAATCTTTTTCATATTTAGGTTTACCATCACGTTCTTCTCCTTGGGATGCAAACATCTCAGAGTAGTAGCTGCCATATATAGGGCTGTCTACACCAGGATATTGCTCTCTGTTATAATAGGCTAAAAGCGCTCGAGCGTCTGAAGGGTTATTTTCATTGATAACAACTTTTGCATTAGCTCGTATGGGTAACATGATCCATGAAGAAAAACCAAGAAAAAGGAACATAAGGCACAAAACAATGGTGTTGCCTGTTTTGTAGTTATTTTTTCTTGTGTACCGTAGCCCAAAATAAAATGCAGCAATAAATAATAGTCCAATGATAATAGAGCCTGAGTTAAACGGAAGGCCAATACTATTTATAAAGAATACTTCTCCCCAACCAAATAGCACTAAAACATATGTTAACGAGAATTTGTAGACCAACATCAGTAGTGCAATTACAACAACGTTGGCTAATAGAAAATTCTTTACCGTTGTTTTTTTATAGGTTTTAAAATAGTAGAGTAGGCCTATTGAAGGGATGGCCAAAAACCCCATAAACTGAATTCCAAAGGTCAACCCAACAACGTAAGAAATAAGGATAATCCATCTATTTCCTCTCGGGTCCTCCAAGTTGTCGGTCCATTTTAGGCCCATCCAGAGTAATAATGCCATGATAAAACTGGCCATAGCGTAAACTTCCGTCTCCGTAGCGTTGAACCAAAAACTATCTGAATACGTAAATGCTAAGGACCCAATTACCCCACTACCTAAAATAGCTATAGCTTTGCTGTTAGTAAGGGCTTCACCTTTATCCATTAATTTTTGGGCAATGTTGGTAATCGTCCAAAACATGAATAGTATGGTAAAAGCACTGGATATACCTGACACCAGATTCACCATCATCGCTACCTGGTTAGGTTCTAAGGCAAACATGGCAAAGAACGCCCCAATCATTTGTAATAAGGGGGCTCCGGGTGGGTGGCCAACTTGTAATTTAGCTGCTGTAGAAATATATTCTCCGGCGTCCCAAAAACTGTTCGTAGGTTCTACCGTGATGAAATAAGTAATGAATGCAATAAAAAATACGGTCCACCCTAGGATGGTGTCCCATTTTTGGAAGTTCTTTGAAAACATGTAACCTTAGTTAAAGCTAAGGGCGAATTTACTAATTAAAATAGATAACAGACTACAATTTTTATAAACCTTTAACAGGCGGTTTGTTCGTTTTTTTTAGATTATTGTTTTAAAAAATGTTTGTGCAAACCAAACTTTGTTTTAAATTTGCACCCTCGAATACAAAACATGTGTTTTGTATCTAGAGATTGGCCCATGGTGTAATTGGCAACACTCCGGTTTTTGGTACCGTCATTCAAGGTTCGAGTCCTTGTGGGCCAACAGAAGTAGAATAAAATCCCAAGGTCGTTTAGATGTTGGGATTTTTGTTTTTAGCTGTTTTAAGGAATTTAGGTCTGTCATGTACTTTTAAAGTAATGTTTTTGGATAATTAACTTTCTGTAAGTTTTTAACGACATAATCTGTCTGCTTAGCGTGAATGTTGTCGGTCAAATAAGTTATTTTGTATATTGCCGTCCCTAGATGAGTTAAAAATTGAATGGAAATGTACCAGTGTTCTATTATGGAATGTTGATCTTGTCCCACCTTTAATAGCTAATAGTCATGAATTTAACCGTAAAGCATCTGAAAATAATATTGGTATTGGTAGTGGCAGCTTTTTGTATTGGGATTTACCTTCAAGATAAGGAGCATCAAAAAAGTACCCATCACGCTTGGAAAGCCAATCGATATAACTTAGAACGATTTAATAAGATTACTGAATTCAATAAATCCATGAATTCTGCAAATTGGAGGAGTATACAGGATAGTATTGAAAGTGAGCTTGACACGTTAATGATTCTTAGGTTCAGAAAAGAGTTGGATAGTATGAATAGGACCAAAGACATTGTAAAACAAAGTGCAGGAGTTATTTCTGCATCTATAAAATAAACAACGAGCAGCTTTTTTAGGGGTCTGTTGGCTTCGTATTATTAGTAGAAGCTGATTCATTATCTAAAAAATTTACGTCAGGAAGGTTTGCGAGTTTTTCTTTCGCTCTCAAAACGTCTTCAGCTTCATTGCGTTCAGCATATTCTTCGTCAATTTCATCTAAAAGGGTATTCATTTTCTTTTTGTCCTTAATCATGGCCCATGTCATTATTAGACTGGTTGCAATGATTACAAACAGTAAAATTCCAGATTCAAAATTCACTACCTGTGCTTCTTCCGGTATAGCGTAGAACAATAGCACGGTTATAAGGCCTCGAGGTGCGACAAATAGTTGAGGTAAAATATCCTTTCCGATAAATACTTTCAGTATTACAAAACGTATCGCGTAGATGGTCGCAACAATCAATAGGCTGATTAGGGCAACATTAAAGTTGAAAAGTGAGGTGATAACGATACTGAGTCCAAATACAACAAAGAAAAAGGTGCGCACGACAAAAGCGGTTTCGAGTGTAATGATATGTAGTTCGTGATAAATTTGATTTATTTTTTCATGTTCTAAGAAAACCGACATTTTGCCAGGAAAAAATAACTTGATGTTTGCTATGACTAAGCCAAATATCAGTATTATAATCAAGGAGGATAAATGGAATTTCTTACCTATCGCATACAGCAGCAGCAGCACTGCAATTAAAAGGAAAAGTTTTGCTTGACTTTTAATTTGTTGGAATATTAAAATGATGGCATAGCTCGCGATAAGACCTATAACAATCGTGAGGACTAAATTACCTGCAAAACCAGCTATGCCACCATCTTCTGCGGGGTTTAAGCCACCAATCAGATAATAGAACATCATAATACCCATGATATCGGAAAACGTGCTTTCGTAAATATGGAATTCTTTTTTACTGTCGGATAAACCACTAACACTTGGGATAATGATGGCGCTAGAGAGTATGGATAAAGGGGTGGCGTAAAGCCAGGCGGATTGCATGCTCATCTCTGGTATAAACTGATGTAAGATCATAGCTGCTGCATACGCTGAACCCAAAAGTCCTAATAATGCCACTGCCATGGATTTCAGTATAGGTAGTAGTTTTTCACGTTTCAGTTCGAGTTCTAATGCGGCTTCTAATACAATCATAATCAAGCCAATGATGCCTAAAAGTTCTAGTCCTCCAGAAAAATCTAGTGCCTCGGGTATAAAGTACTTCAGGACATACTGCAGTATAATGCCGAGGACTATAAGCATAAGGACTGAAGGGATATTGGTCTTTTTTGAAATCCCGTTGAACCAAAAAGAAAGTATGATTATAACAGAGGCTTCAATGATAAGATTATAAGACGATAGAATATCCATGTAGTATGTTTTGGAATAGGTTGTGATGCTTAAAAATAAGCCTAATAGATTTAAAAGTTTGTCACTAGGAGTTTAAAATTATATCATCTAAAATAAATTGGTTGGTTAAATCATTTAATTGTAAGGGTCTACGGTATTGTAGAAATCAAATTTATTGTATATTTGCATCACTGAAAGGATATTGAAGTATTCATGAGGGGACAATTTGTCCCCTCTTTTATTAGTAAAAAATACTTCTTCATTAATCCAATTGGTTGGTATTGAATCTATTTGTATGTTACAGAATAAGGTTAGAGCATTATTGGATGCAGGGTTGGAGGAAGATGAAACACTATTTTTGATAGATTTCACCATAGGTTCCGACAACAGGATAAAAGTTGTTATCGATGGTGATCACGGTGTTACTGTTGCAGATTGCATGAAAATTAGTAGAGCCATAGAGCATAATTTAGATAGGGAGGAGGAAGATTTTGCCTTGGAGGTGGCTTCTGCAGGTGCTGCTGCTCCAATTGTTATGCCAAGACAGTACAAGAAGAATATTGGCAGAAAGCTAGAGGTGGAAACCTTGACTGCGACGTATGAGGGAAATCTTACTGCAGTGGAAGAAAATTATATTGTATTGGAATGGAAGGCAAGGGAGCCTAAGCCAATCGGCAAAGGTAAAGTTACCGTTCAGAAAAGGGAGGAAATTGGTTTCTCCGATATTAGGAAAGCAAAAGTTGTATTAAAATTTTAATTTTAAAGTATAAATGGAAAATATTGCGTTAATAGAATCTTTCTCGGAATTTAAGGATGATAAATTTATAGATAGGGTAACGCTTATGGCGATTTTGGAAGATGTTTTCAGAAATGCGTTAAAAAAGAAGTTTGGCTCTGATGATAATTTTGATATTATTATAAATCCCGATAAAGGGGATTTGGAAATTTGGCGAAACCGTATTGTAGTTGAAGATGATGAGGTAGAGGATGAAAATGAAGAAATTTCCTTGACTGCAGCTCGGAAGATAGAGCCAGATTTTGAAGTCGGTGAGGATGTTTCCGAAGAAGTTAAGTTGATAGATTTGGGAAGAAGAGCAATTTTGGCTTTACGTCAGAATTTGATTTCTAAAATCCACGAGCATGACAATACAACTATCTACAAGCAATTTAAAGATCTTGAGGGAGAGATATACACCGCTGAGGTGCATCATATACGTCATAAAGCTATTATTTTGTTAGATGATGAAGGTAATGAGATTATCCTACCTAAAGACAGGCAAATTCCATCTGACTTTTTTCGTAAAGGAGATAATGTAAGAGGGATTATTGAAAGTGTGGAACTTAAAGGAGCAAAGCCTTCTATTATAATGTCAAGAAGTTCTCCAAAGTTTTTAGAGCAATTATTTTTTCAGGAAATTCCAGAGGTGTTCGATGGTTTGATTACAGTTAAAAAAGTAGTTCGTATTCCTGGTGAAAAAGCAAAGGTGGCAGTGGATTCATATGATGACCGTATTGACCCGGTTGGTGCGTGTGTTGGAATGAAAGGCTCGCGTATTCACGGGATTGTTAGGGAGTTGGGCAATGAGAATATTGATGTTATCAATTGGACTGCAAATCCGCAATTATTGGTAACTAGGGCGTTGAGTCCGGCAAGGGTTTCTTCAGTGAAGCTGAACGATGAGAAAATGACTGCTCAAGTGTATCTTAAGCCAGAAGAAGTTTCTAAAGCAATCGGTAGAGGAGGGCACAACATTAGATTGGCTGGTCAGTTAACGGGATATGAAATAGATGTGTTCCGAGAAGGAGTAGAGGAAGATGTAGAGTTGACCGAGTTCAAGGACGAAATAGATGCATGGATTATAGATGAATTTAAAAAGATTGGTATGGATACGGCTAGAAGTGTCCTGGAACAAGACGTAAACGATTTGGTAAAGCGTACCGATTTAGAGGAAGAAACAATTGTAGAAGTTGTTCGTATCCTAAAAGAAGAATTAGAAGATTAGCTATATATTAGCACAAGAATAAAGAACGGGAATCAGTATTTATGGCAGACAATGCAAAAATAAGACTTAATAAAGTTCTCCGCGAACTAAACATTTCATTGGATAGGGCCGTGGACTTTCTAAGCGCCAAAGGCCACGACGTCGATGCTAGGCCAACGACTAAAATCTCTAATGAGGTTTATCAGGTTTTGCTTGATGAGTTTCAGACGGACATGAGCAAAAAGGTTGCCTCCAAAGAGGTAGGGGAGGAGAAACGCAAAGAGAAGGAAGCGATACGGGTGCAGTTGGAAGAGGAGCAGGAAGCAAGAAGGCTTGCGCGCGAAAAGAGAAATGCAGAATCCGAAAAGGTAATTAATACGAAAGTAGAGCTTGCCGGTCCAAAAATGGTTGGTAAAATCGATTTGGACGCTAAAAAGAAAAAAGCTCCCGAAGTAAGTAAGAAGGAAGTCGTTCCCGCAGAAAAGCCAAAGGTTGCTGAGCCAAAGGTTGTTGCGGAAACTGTTGTTGAAGCAAAGGTTGC
>CBDUKC010000089.1:0-11471 GCA_965367705.1 uncultured Maribacter sp.
GCTATCGCCGAGCCAAGACTTGCAGCACCAAAGAGATTGTGTCCACATCCATGACCTGCTGCGCCCTCGTTAAGCGCTTCTTTAACGGGTGATGCTTTTTGTGAAATACCCGGTAGGGCGTCGAATTCACCAAGAACACTTATGACCGGGGACCCACTTCCGTAGGTTGCCGTAAATGCTGTAGGAATATCTGCGACACCACGTGTAACGGTTAATCCATTTTTCTCCGCATAGTTAGCCAATATTTCGGCGGAACCTGTTTCATCAAACGCAGTTTCGGCCAAGGCCCAAATAGAATCGCTAATTTTAATGAGTTCCGATTTATGCTTCTCTACCGACGCGATAAGTGCTTTTTTATTGTTACTTAATTTCTGCCCAGAAAGTGACAGGCAAAAAATGAATAGAAAAGATGTAAGAATTGTTTTTTTCATGAGTGTTAGTACTTTAAGTTGGTCTATTTTTTATCTTTTTTAAAGATAATCAAACTTGGGTTAAATTGCTTTCCAAATCTCAGTTATGTTGGTCCCATACCGGTCTTCCTGGCAGGGTATGTGTTTCTACAATTCGTTTGCTTTCACGTTTCGTTTTAGGATTCTTTTTGTAAGCATACAAAGCGTCACTTGCAAATTTTCTCATTTTCGATATCGAGACAATCGGTTTGGGGTAGTCTATTCCAAGCTCAAAACCGAGAAACGCTAGTTCCATGGGAGGTATTTCCCATGGTGCGTGAATATATTGAGATGGAAGTTCTGTAAGTTCCGGAACCCATTTTTTGATAAATAAGCCTTCTGCGTCGTGTTCTTTGCTGTTTTTTATCGGATTATAAATACGAATGGTGTTCACTCCGGTTTCTCCGGATTGCATATTTAACTGCGGAAAATGTATACCTGGTTCAAAGTCAAGAAAGTTTTGCGCCAAATGTTCGGTACAGTCTTGCCATGGTTGCCATAACAGGTGAGTGAAGAATGAGGCCAGCATTGCACGAAGTCTAAAATTAACGAAGCCTGTGGTAACCAAACACCGCATTGCTGCATCAATTAACGGAATACCTGTTTGGCCTTCTCGCCATGCTTGCTGTAAATCTGGGCGCTCCGGTTTTACCAGTGCATGGTAGCCTTTGTTTACACTTTTAAATTCCATTTCGCCTTCCATTTCAAACTTTTGAATAAAATGTGCTTGCCATCGCATGCGGGAAAGAAAAGAGCTTAGATTTCTCTTGTTTTGAACACTTTTTTTATGCCCTGCAGCATATTGGCATACCTGTCTTGTGGATAAGCAGCCCCAAGCCAAATAGGGTGAAAGTCGACTACTGTGTTTTCTTGATGTTGCTGGTTTAGAGTAATAGGTGTTGTATCCCCAAATACGTTCGTTTAGGAAAGAGTCCAGATACTTTACGGCATAACGTGTGCCTCCTCGTTGTATTTGGGTATTTTCTTTTGTTTCCAATGATACTGGTTGAAAATGATTTTTAGATAGTGTATCAATGAAGTATATAGGAAAGAAATTGCCTTCGTCCATCCTTGGCTTATCAATATTCGTATTTATAAAAGCTACCCAATCGTTTTTCCATGCTTTCCTATTCTTTATACCTCTGAAAATACCATTTTGTATGCTTTCCTGCCATAGCACTCCCTTTGCTTTACACCATTTTAAAACCTGTTTATCACGTTCATAGGTCATTTGCATACCGGTTTCTTGATAAGAGAATATATGGGTTATTCGTTCTTTGGTATGTAGAATCTCAAAAATGGACAAAATTTCACTAGAAACTATAAGGAGTTTAGTGTTGTATGAACTTAGCTGTCTTTGCAGGTCTTCTAAGCTTTGTTTTATAAAATTGATGTGCTTAATACTGTAATGGGAGTCCTTTGTCCATAGGGGCTCAAAGGAGTAGATTAGTAGTATTTGCTCACCAGTAGCAATGGCTTTTACCAAAGGTTCGTGGTCCAATAACCTTAAATCACGCTTAAACCAAACTACTACCATTAGGCTACAGCTTCTTTGTACGTTTTTAAGCAGCGTTCCCTCGCCATTTTATGGTCCACCATTTTTTCTGGGTATGTGAGCTCTTGTAGTTCTGGTACCCACCTATGGATATACTCTTTTTGTTTATCAAATTTATCAATCTGGGTCATAGGGTTGAAGATGCGAAAATAAGGTGCGGCATCTACACCACTACCAGCTGCCCATTGCCAATTACCAACGTTGGCACTCATATCATAATCTAATAATTTTTCTGCGAAATAAGCTTCGCCCCAGCGCCAATCTATCAATAAGTGCTTGCACAGAAAACTGGCTACCAACATGCGTACCCGATTATGCATAAAACCGGTTGCATTAAGCTCTCGCATACCGGCATCAACAAAGGCGTAACCGGTCATTCCATTTTTCCATTTTTCAAACTCTTCCTCATTATTACGCCATTCTATACGGTCATACTTTGCCCTAAAGGCTTTATCTTTTGTATGCGGGAAATGCCAAAGAATCTGCATAAAAAATTCACGCCAAATAAGCTCGCTCCAGAAAACTTCATTTTCTTCGGCAATTGCTTTTTTCATCATTTTGCGAACCGATACTGTTCCAAAACGCAAATGGGGACCTAAACGCGAGGTGCCGTTTTCCTTTGCCGGAAAATTTCTGGTATCCTCATAATTTTGAACAAGGGTAGGGGTTACGGTATAATCTGGCACCGTAATAGCAGCGGTTGAAAATCCCATATCCGATAGGGATAGGTTTGGAAGTTTTGTATGCGCTATAAGATTATCCATATACTCACTCGTATAGTGAATAGTGAGGTGGTCTGCGTTAAATAGCGATTTCCATTTGTTCTTAAAAGGGGTGTATACGACATAGGGTTTACCATCGTCCTTGACCACTTCATCTTTTTCAAAAATCACTTGGTCTTTAAAGGTCTTAAAATCTATATGTTGTTCCTTTAAAAAAGCATCGATTTCTTCATCTCGCTGTCTTGCATACGGTTCGTAATCGTGATTCGTATATATCGCTTTGATATCGTATTCTTTTGTCAAGCTTTTAAAAACCTCCATAGGTTTTCCGTGAAACAAAGCCACTGAGCTCTTATGCTCACTTTGGAGTGTTTGTCTCATTTTATCCAACGTTTCGTGAATAAATGTGACACGAGCATCGTCTTTTGGTAGTTTATCTAAAATTTCTGAGTCAAAAATAAAAATAGGGAGCACGGGACAATCACCTTTTAAGGCTTCTAAAAACCCCACATTATCCTCTAATCGTAAATCTCTACGAAACCAAAAAACAGACACTTTTTTACTCATCTATGATATATTCAAAGTAGACATCCCTCCGTCTACACCTACGATTTGTCCTGTCATCCAACTGCTATCCTCACTCAATAGGAATGAAGCTATATTTGCGATATCCTCTGGTTTCCCCACACGTTTTAGGGGATGTCGTTGTGACATCATTTCTACTTTTTTGTCATTGCTCAATAAGCGTCCGGCCAATGGAGTGTTTACTAAGGAAGGTGCAACAACGTTAACACGAATCTTAGGGGCGTACTCCGCCGCCATGGATTTTGCAAAACCTTCAATGGCACCTTTTGCTGCCGCAACACTGGTATGAAATGGCATTCCTGTTCCTACAGCAACAGTACTGAAGAAAACCATGCTAGAACCTTCGGACATTTTTCCAATGATTGTTTTTACCGTACGTACCAAACTAAAGAAATTCAGTTGCATATCCTGTTCAAAGGTTTCCAAACTCATCATCTTAAATGGTTTTAGGTTGATACTTCCTGGACAGTATACAAAGCCGTGAATTTCCTCTGGTAGGATAGCGGTATCCAAATCATCAGTAGTGGCATCGAAGGGAATATGGGTTACGTTAAGCCCTTCCAACCCCTCTGTTGTTCGCGATGCTACAAAAATGCTATAATCCTTGTGTAATAAATGCACCAAGGCGTTTCCTATACCGTGGCTTCCTCCTATTAATAGTATGTTTTTACTCATGTCTTAAAATGATTTAAAATGAATTTCTTTTTCCGAACCAGGAATACTACCAAAACGGTCTATCAATTGTTTCTCCCTATATTCAAATATTTGACTCAATTGTTTCTTTACAATTATTGGGTGTGCTAGTTGCCCGAATATCCCGAATGGGATTTTATAATCAATGATATCTTCCATTTCGATACCACCATCCACTTCGTTGATAAAATGCTTATGATGCCATAATGCATATGGGCCAAAACGTTGTTCATCTACAAAATATTCACCTGGTTTTACATGTGTTATTTCGGTTACCCATTTTGTTGTATAACCCGGAAGTGGCGATACTTTATATTGTATGATTTGTCCAGCATACATGGGTCTATCAGCTCCAGAGAGGATGGTGAACCCCATGTGCTTTGGAGTTATTTCCTGTAAATTCTTAGGACTCGATAAAAAATCCCAGGCTTCTTGTCGTGAGATAGGAAAAGATTGCTTCGCATGTAGTTGGTATAATTTCATCCAAGTATTTTTAACAAATATAGATGCATTATTGTTTAGCAGAAAATTTAATTCGTTAAACAAAATAAAAATGATTTAGATTTACTTCCAATACGTTGTCTTTTAACGGTATTCTTTTGTTTTAAACTAATTAATCTACTGCTCCACTGCTTATTTCGTATTTTGCATAGTACTTGAAATACAATCACATGAGAATTGCCTTAGCGCTATGTATGATATTTGCAACCAGTACTGCAATAGCCCAAGAAGGTTTTGTAGAGCTAGGTGAGCTACCTGAGGATGTTTTTGAAACTTCAGGGCTCCTTTTTTTTAATGATCAAATTGTTACTCACAATGATTCAGGCGGTGCTCCTGTGCTGTTTGAAATTGATACGGTCTCAAGACAGATTACAAGAACCGTTACGATAACGAACGCAACCAATATGGATTGGGAAGCGCTTACTCAGGACGAGGACTATATCTATATAGGAGATTTTGGAAATAATGTGGGGATACGTCAGGACTTAACGATATACCGCATCGCTAAGGAAGATTACTTAGATAACGATACGGCAACTGCTGAAACGATATTCTTTTCGTATGAGGACCAAACCGATTTTACGGATACTGGTAATAGTGACTGGGATGCGGAAGCTTTTTTTGTTTTGGAGAACGAATTGGTCATCCTTACCAAGCAATGGAAAAGTTTGGGTACTGTAGCCTATACGATACCAAAGAATCCTGGAACACATACTGCATTGCGGAGTGGTGCAGTACAAAATATTGGACTTGTGACCGACGTGGACTACAATGCTGCTGATGGAACTTTATTTGTAGTGGGGTATTCTGCTTTTTTAATGCCCTTTGCTAGAACGTATACCTTAACAGGAGCTGAAATATTTTCAGAGACATTTGGAACAATACCTATTGATATAGGATTGGCACAAGTAGAAGGCGTTGCCAATGACGGGGTAGGAAACTATTTTATCACTTCTGAATTTTTTTCCAGGCAATCTCCTAATATTGTTTCCTTATCGCGACTTTTCAAACTCAATCTCAACGAAGAGGAAGAAGAACCTGAACTAGAGGGACCGGGACAAGAGGAAGAACCGAACCCTAATCCCGAACCTGAGGAGAATGAAGAGGGGTTGCTAATATTTAATGAATTGAGTACAGGAACAATCCGATATAGCATCACTTCAGAAAGTCCTATCAACGGTACTCGTATTTATGATGTTAACGGAAAAACCATTTGGGAGCAATTTACCACTGATGTCGAAAAAGAAGGAATCGTTTCGCAGCACATACCTACCTCCATATATTATTTTGTTGTTTATTTTGACAACTCCATACGCTCTAAGGCTTTTGCTGTTTACTAAGAATTTAGCTTTTAAGGGTGTTTCGTATTGATATCACTAGAAGCATCTATTTGCCTGAGATAACTGTTTATTTATGACTTTGTTAACAAATGCAACATCTCTTTATCTATAGATTTGCGGATATATAAAACAAAAAACCATGAATAAAGCAATCTTATTTTTACTAGCTATTGTAGCTTCATTTTCTTTGGAAGCACAAATTAATACGCCAGAAGCGAGTCCGGCTTCAAAATTGATCCAAACCGTTGGATTAACCGAGGTAGTTATAGACTATTCAAGACCTTCTATGAAAGGAAGAACCATATTTGGAGACCTTGTGCCTTTCGATAAATTATGGAGAACGGCTGCTAACGCTTACACAACAGTAAGCTTTGATACCGACGTAACTATCGCTGGAACTGACGTGAAAGCTGGAACGTACTCTATCTTCACAAAGCCAGGAGCAAAAAACTGGGACGTATTCTTTTACACGGATATTAAAGGAAGTGGTGTTCCGCGTGACTGGGACGAGAGTAAAGTTGTTGCTAAAGCAACTGTTCCTGTTTGGCCAATCGAAATGCCGGTAGAAACCTTTACTATCACTTTGGATGACCTAACTAATAACGGAGCCAACCTAGGAATTATCTGGGAAAACACATATGTAGCAATACCTTTTGGAGTCCCAACGGATGCTATGGTTACCAGTAGTATTGACCGTGCACTTAATGGTCCTGGCGCAGGAGATTACTACGCTGCAGCAACATATTACGCTGCAGAAGGTAAAGACATAAACAAAGCGAAGGAATGGATGGATAAGGCAATGTCCATGACTGAAAAGCCTGCGTTTTGGCAGTTAAGACAACAATCTTTGATATTGGCAAAAGCCGGTGACAAGAAAGGTGCAATTGCTGTGGCCAAAAAATCTTTGGAAGCTTCTAAAGCTGCAGGGAATGATGATTATGTGAAAATGAATATGGATTCCTTAAAGGAATGGGGAGCTATGTAATTCATTATTAACCAAGAATTAAATTGAGCGGAATTAAGCTTCTATTACCTAAGGGTTATAGTTCTTTTTTCCGCTCACTTCGTTAGGAGGGCAATACCCGCTGTAATAGCCATTACTTATGGAAGCTTTGCAAGCCCTATTCAGTTTCGAATGCTACTATCCGCTAAATTTAGAATAGCTTGTCTTGTAGGTGTAGACTATTCCGTCGATTGAAACCCTAGCAATACAATTACTATGCTATCCTATGAACCCCATCACCGATTTTTAGATGATATATCTCGGCGTCTATTCCTGTTTCTTTTCTGTAGGCGGTAAGTATAGCGCTACTTTGTTCCGCTACGAGTTCTGTTTTTATTAGGTTTATAGTACATCCGCCAAAACCTCCTCCCATCATTCTAGATCCCATAACACCTTCTAATTGTTGTCCCGCGCTTACGAGTAAATCTAATTCTTCCGTTGTTATTTCAAATCTTGTAGACATTGCCCAATGACCTTCTAATAGGATTTCTCCGCTCTTTTGGGCGTCACCGTTTTCCAAAGCAGTAATCATTCTTAAAACACGATTATTTTCTTCTAAAATATAGCTTGCTCTTAAATAATCAGTATGGGAGATGATTGCTTTTACTTTTTCCAGATCTGTCGCAGTTACATCCCGCAACGAATGCACTTTGTTGTTTGACTTGGCAATTTCGGATACTACACGCTCGCAGGAATTTCTTCTTTTGTTGTATTCGGAATCTACAGCTAAATTATGTGTTATGTTGCTATTGATTAGTACCCAACTGTACCCTTGTAAATTAATGGGAACATATTGGTGACTTATGTCTTTACAATCTAAAAATAAGGCGTTTTCTTTTTTACCAAAAAGAACGGCATATTGATCCATGATTCCACAGTTAAGACCAATCCTATGTTCTGCCTGTTGCGCGATCAAGGCGATTTTTTCCTTGGAAATTTTTAAATCATTTACTGCTGCTAAAGCATATATAAAACCACAGCATAGCGCAGCGGACGAAGACAATCCAGCGCCAATAGGTATATCGCCACCAAATACACAGTCAAAACCTTTTAAAGTATATTTTTCTTCTAAAAGGATTTCTAAAATTGCTTTAATGTAATTACCCCAAAAGAAAGTAAATGTGTGGGAATGCCCGTTCAATTTAAAAACAATTTGCTCGGCTTGGTTTAGGAAGGTTTCAATAACTATGTTCTTGGTATCATTTTTTTGAACCGCAAAATAAATTCCCTTGTCAATTGCAGCTGGTAAAACATAGCCCATGTTATAATCCGTATGTTCCCCGATCAGATTAACACGACCTGGTGCTTTTACAAGGATAGGCTTGTCATTATATTTCTCTGTAAAGAAAGTTTCAACTTTCGATTTTACCATTTCAGGAATACACTTAAACGTTAATGGGTGTTATTACCTCTGCTACTAAGATCAAGACTACAATTAAGTAAAGAATTGAGAATTAATACATTGAAAATTAAACTTATATAACTTACCCATTGAGCATAATGCTCTGTGCTTTACTGATTCACTGCTATTGGCTTATTGAGCATTCGGTCAAATGCTTCAAAAATAAAGGCAAAAACGATGACCAAAGCGGCACCTATAAAGTTCAACCATAAGTATCCCAATTTTTCCTCTCCTGAAGGATAAATATGGATTAGGTAGTAATAGACAACGCAAACGATAACCTGTGTTAGTACCGCTGCAAAGAATACGGCATTTCCTTTTACGAACTTAAAAAAGAAAGCGAGTAGAAATATACCCAGTACGTTCCCATAAAAGATACTCCCTATAATATTTACCAGTTGTATAAGGTTGTCGAAAAGATTTGCCACGTTTGCAATGGCGATGGCAACAATACCCCATGCAAAAGTAAACCACTTAGATGCCTTTACGTAATGCGCATCTGTTTCTTCTTTGATGTGATTCCGTTTATAAAGGTCTAAAGCCGTAATCGTACCCAAAGCATTTAGCTCTGAAGCCGTAGATGACATTGCAGCAGATAGAATTACGGCCAGTAAAAGGCCAATAAGTCCCTTGGGAAGATTGTGTAGGATAAAGTGAATGAATACGTAATCCTTATCATTAGTTTCTGCCGCTTCGTCCGCTTTCTTTATTAAGGTCTTTGCAATAACTCTATTGGTACTATCCTTTCTATTAATTTTAATAATTTGAGACTTTGCCTCTTTTACCGCGGCATATTCTTTGATTTCCAAAGCTGCGGAGAAGTTGTTCTGGGCAATTCGTTTTTCGGCCTCTAAGGCTACCTGACCTTCTTGTAACAATTTGTAATCTTCGGCAAACTCAGATTCCATTACGGTTTGAGTTGCAGCCGGATTAAAGTTTAAGGGAGAAGGATTATACTGATAGAATACGAAAACCATGACCCCAACGAGAAGTATGAAAAACTGCATCGGGATTTTAAAGATACCGTTAAAGACCAGACCTAATTGGCTCTCCCTTACGGTTTTTCCGGATAAATACCGCTGTACTTGGCTTTGGTCCGTACCAAAATAGGCTAGTGCCAAAAATAGTCCACCGGTGATACCGCTCCAAAAGGTATATCTACTTTTTGTATCTAGGCTAAAATCTAGAATCTCTAGCTTATTGCTGGCACCTGCAATCTTTAATGCTTTTCCGAAGGTAATATCCGGTGGTAAGTACCCTAAAATGAAAAAGAAGGTAATGAACATCCCTGTCATGATGATGAACATTTGTTGTTTTTGGGTTACGCTTACCGCTTTTGTTCCACCAGAAACAGTATAAATAATAACTAAGGTACCTATAATGACATTCAAGGTTCTCAAATCCCATCCTAATACTGCCGATAGAATTATAGAAGGAGCAAAAATTGTAATCCCTGCTGCAAGGCCTCTTTGAATTAAGAATAAAATAGCAGCCAATGACCTCGTTTTTAAATCAAACCTACCTTCCAAAAATTCATAGGCGGTATATACCTTCATTTTATGGTACAGCGGAATAAATACGAGACAAATAATAATCATGGCCAGAGGAAGGCCAAAATAAAATTGAACAAAGCCCATGCCGTCATGAAAAGCTTGTCCTGGGGTAGAAAGAAAGGTGATTGCACTGGCTTGGGTCGCCATCACGGATAGTCCTATAGTCCACCATTGTGCTTCTTTACCGCCTCTTACGTAATCGTTCACATTTTTGCTTCCCTTAGTTTTCCATACGCCATAGGCAACAATAAAAAGTAAGGTGCTACAAAGAATTGTCCAATCGAGTGCTCCCATATTAGGTAAATGATGACATTATGTACGCAAAAACTAGTACGTAAATTAGATTTAACGCAAGTACGATAGAGTACTCTTTTTTCCAGGTTTTGTTATCGTCCTCCTCTTGACTCATCCTTTTATTTTTTCTTTTTGGTCTAGGCTGTCTTTTCCTAAGCTCAACATATTTGAAAACAATTTGTAAGCTCCGGGAACACCAGCAGGTAATTCTCTAAAGAAGCTAAGACCTGTGTAAATATAGTTTCCTTTTCCGTAAGGTGCTACAAGTAGGCTGCCCTTTTTTTCTGTTTCACCTTCATCGTTCATGCCTAAAATAGGAGTAAACTCCGCTCCCCATTTATCTGGGAAATACAAACCACGCTCCTGAACCCAACCCTCAAAATCAGAAGAGGTAATCTTATTTGGAAAGTTAACTAAGGGATGACTATTGGTCAATATGCGTACTTCAGAATTTTCATTGGTTACTCTATCCCTTGATATTTCTAAATCGTAAGGTGCTATATTTTCAAATTGATTTCCCCATCTATTAGCCGTGTTGTACTGCACAATCACATTCCCGCCTTGTTCAACATAATCAAGAATATAGCGTTGTTTAAATTTTAATTCGTCTACTACATTATACGCCCTGATTCCTAGTACTACAGCGTCATATTTATCTAAGGAACCTTCCGCAATATCTGACGGGTTTACGAGGTGAACGATATAACCCATTTGTTCCAAGCTAGTTGGCATTTCATCGCCAGCACCCATGACATAGCCAATATGTTCCCCTGCTTTCTTGATGTCCAATCGAACAGTTTTTGCTTCTGATGGTAATAAAATGGTCTGCATAGGTACATGGTCGTAGTCTATGGTAACTAGTTCTTTGGTAATCATTTTCCCATTTATTCGAACAATAGGAGAGATGTAACTTTCATTCTCTGTAGGGGGTGGTGTAAGGGTGAAATAAAGCGTTTGTTCATCTCCTTTTTTTGCAATAGTAAAAGATTTAGTATCATTTTCCACACTCCATGCTTTGTCAAAACAAAATTGGACTGTTCCGGATAAGTTGTCCGCATGAGCCTTTATGGTAACCGGAATTTCTTTTGGTGTATCATCGGAAAAAATAATAACCTTATCATTAAAACGTGCAGTAGCCTCTGGTACAATCTCAAATGGTTGGTAAATTTCTCCTTTGTCCGGTTTGGCATATTTGTAGACTACGGGCTTACTGATTGGTATTATCGTGCCATTTATATTGAGCTTAAATACGGCATTGAAAGCTCTGGGCGTTTCTGGTTTTCCTATCAAACTCATATCGGCCACCTTGTAGGTTCCCAAACTTCCCTTTTCAATTAACCAATAAGGACTGGTATAATTTGTCTCTAACGGAAT
>CBDUKC010000090.1:0-11470 GCA_965367705.1 uncultured Maribacter sp.
TCCTTGAACGGATTAGAGTATTGAACCCTAACGTGCTTATTAATTCTAATAGATTCGCCAGCTTTTAAAATGATGTTTTTGCCATCAACTACACATTGT
The DNA here is from genome assembly GCA_965367705.1 of uncultured Maribacter sp. Taxonomy (GTDB): domain Bacteria; phylum Bacteroidota; class Bacteroidia; order Flavobacteriales; family Flavobacteriaceae; genus Maribacter. The sequence goes on from CBDUKC010000090.1 coordinate 100, forward strand.
TTTTGTCCTTTTACCACTAAGGTATATTCCTCAAATGCCGGAGTCTGGGCAGGTTCACTCCACCCTGGAGGAGCAATCATATGGGCAATACTAAGATTTTTGCTACCATCTGTGGCCTTGCCAAAATGTTCGGCAATATATTTGTTATCTGTGGTGGGGACAATGAACGGGGACTTTTGAACTGTAAATTTTGTACTCATATGCAGGTTTATTTTGTACTAACTAAACACGATTTTTCTAGGTTCATTAAAGGTATTTCTGATTCGTTATCAATCCCAGCCAATCATCATATATTTTATCTTGGCGTTATCCGGTATTTGTACCTCTTCTATGGTAGTATTCGTGTTATAACGCAAGCTTCCAGGAAGTTCTGCTTTATCTATGGTGAAATAAATGTCGTTATCTTTAAGGAGAATAACCACATTGTTTAACGAAGTGATTATCTTTTTAATTTCAAATTTTTCCTTGATATCCTTAAAGGTGCTTTTAATGGTGACTCCGTTTGCCGTTGCGAAGCGAGGGTCGTTGATTTTCACATTTTGTACCGTGGGAATACTGTCTAGATTAAGGGTAAGGGTAAGTAAATGAGCACCCCCTTTTTCGAAAATTTTAATCTTACTTGCACCACTGCCAAAATTCAGCTTTACCGTATCCATAACCAAGGAGTCCTGGGCATAAATGAGCTCTAGGTCCCGAGCAAGGCTTTCTTTATCTAGGTTTCCAATATGATGTGAGGAGATTAAAAAATTAGGATTTTTTTCTTTTTGGCACTGGATAGCGAGAAGACAGAAAAAAATAAGGGTGATTGATTTGATAGATTTCATTCAGTGGGATTCGTTTTTTTAAGGTTAATTATTATCGCATTACTTTTTTGAGTACCCCTAGCACCCCTCTAATAAATGTGGCACTTGTGAGCACTTTTATTACTGGGTTCATGCGTGTACTTGTTCTAGAGCTTGACCTTCTTGCTTTGGGCTTTTCTTTCTGCTTTTCTGCTAAGGCTTCTGCTTTTTCAATTTTTTTGTTCAGGATTTCGTAGGCACTTTCACGGTCAATAACCTCCCCGTATTTTTTTACCAGGTCAGACTTTTCAATAACATCCTTGAGTTCATTTTCGGAAAGAATATCCATACGACTCATAGGTGCACGTAACAAGGTAGCCGCAAGGGGCGTAGGCCTTCCTTTTTCGTCCAAGGCCGAAATTAATGCTTCCCCGATTCCTAAGGAAGTAAGCACTTCTTTCGTGTTGTAAAATTCTGAAATGGGGTAGTTCTCTGCGGTTAGTTTTATAGCTTTTCTGTCTCTAGCGGTAAATGCTCTTAACGCGTGTTGTACTTTTAGTCCCAATTGTGCCAATACTTCATTTGGAACATCGGTAGGATTTTGGGTAACGAAATAAAGTCCGATACCTTTTGAGCGTATCAGTTTTACGATACTTTCTATTTGATCTAATAAGGCTTTTGATGCTTCTTTGAATATCAAATGTGCCTCATCAATGAAAAGAATAAGTTCTGGTTGGTCGCTATCACCTTGCTCTGGAAAACTATCATAGATTTCTGCCAACAAGCTCAACATAAATGTTGAAAAAAGTTTAGGTCGGTCTTGGATGTCTGTCAGTCTAAGAATGTTAATATAGCCTCTGCCATTTTCATCTATTCTTGTTAGGTCATCTACCTCAAAAGACTTTTCTCCAAAGAACAAGTCGGCGCCTTGTTGTTCTAGTTCTATGATTTTTCTAAGTATGGTCCCTGTAGAACTAGTAGAAATACGGCCATACTCCTTTGCGAATTCGGCTTTTCCAGTTCCTGTAGCATACTGCAGCACTTTTTTAAAATCCTTTAAATCCAATAGCGGTAGCTTATTGTCATCACAATATTTGAATACCACCGCCACAATACCTTCTTGGGTTTCTGTTAAGTCTAAAATACGAGACAATAACGTGGGGCCAAATTCAGAAACCGTTGCCCTCATTTTTACGCCATCTTGTTCAGATAAGGAAAGGATTTCAACAGGAAAACTTTTCGCCTCAAAAGGGATGCCTATTTTAGCATGGCGCTCGTCTATCTTTGCATGCCCAGGACTGGGTTGTGCCAATCCACTTAAATCACCCTTTAAATCCATTAACAAAACCGGGATACCCTTTTCAGATAGGTTCTCGGCCAATACTTGTAATGTTTTTGTTTTTCCGGTTCCAGTGGCGCCGGCAATGAGTCCATGACGATTTAGGGTTTTTAAAGGTATTTTTACCAAAGCATTGGTTACTGCTTCTTCATCTAACATGGCAGCTCCCATCGTTATATAATCACCTTTTGTAGTGTATCCTTCCTGAATATGTGAAAAGAACTCTTCTTTGGAACCCATGTTGTTAATTTTGTATAAAAATAGCTGATTTTACGGAATGTGAAAGCACATTTTCTTTGGTGTTATCAAATGTAATTAACAGGAGTGCTTATCTCATTGAAGTTCAACGCTCTTTTAGTAGTAAATACGACCCTCTTCTTGTTAATTTTTAGAAATTGTTATGCTTATCTTTGCCCGATGGAAAAACAAGAGGTACTTGCTTTGGTAAATAAAGGGATAATGCTTCCTTTAATGGAGGAATTTTATACCATACAGGGCGAAGGTTTTCATAAGGGGACAGCTGCGTATTTTATACGTGTTGGTGGCTGTGATGTGGGTTGCCATTGGTGCGATGTTAAGGAGAGTTGGAATGCAGATACCCATCCTCCAACCAATATTGATATTATCGTACGAAACGCCGCCAAATATTCAGATACGATTGTTGTTACTGGTGGGGAGCCATTAATGTGGGATATGAAGCCACTGACCGCCGCATTAAAAGCGCATCAACTTAAAACTCATATTGAAACCTCAGGTGCATATACGTTGAGTGGTACTTGGGATTGGATTTGTCTTTCCCCAAAAAAGAATAAACTGCCAGAAGGTAGAATCTACGATGAAGCGCACGAGCTAAAAGTAATCGTCTATAATAAACATGACTTTATATTTGCCGAAGAGCAGGCAAAAAAAATCAATAAAGAGTGTATTCTATACCTGCAGCCCGAATGGAGCGTTCGTGACAAAGTTACGCCATTGATTGTGGATTATGTGATGAAAAACCCAAAGTGGAAGGTATCCTTGCAAACCCATAAGTATTTGAATATTCCATAAATAGCACTACTGTACTAAATCGTTTACCAGATGTTCATCTGCTTAAATCTGAATGGATAAAAGGGATGCTGGGCTGTGGATAACTATGTGTTAACGCCCACCATTTGCCTTTAGGTCTAGTACACACTCCGCATCCAAGGCTACGGTATTGCCCTTTCCACTTTTTGATTGTAACATTTTTAATACCGTGGTTCCAGATAAGTTACAGGTAGCATTGAATCCTTTTCCTGCATCACTGCTTCTTGCAGCTCCACCACCAAATTGAAGTTCTGCGCGCATCAGACATCCGGCAACATCGCAATGGTTTTCATTTGCAGGGTCCTCATGGTCGTTTACCATAGAGGAGCCCAAGTCCACTAATCCGAACAAATGACCAAATTCATGGTTTAAGGTCGCTGATTCTATGTCTGCAACCGTTACCAATGGATTTTGCGAGGCCAATCGTCTAATCGTATTTTCATAGATGATCATGGAAGTGTTTCTGTATACCGCACCTACAGTTAGTAAGCCTTCGGACAAGTCATCTCCCTCGGAAGGGACATCAGCAAAATAAATATAAACGGCTAAGGTTTTCCCGTCGTTATAAGCAGTTCTGTTTTCTTTTTCTAAATCTGCAATTTCTTGAAGCTCCAGATCTTCTTGGTCCGGGGAATCCAGTTCTAGATAGCTTACTTCTATATCTTGCTTAAAGGTAGATTGCCTTAGGAAATCAGTGAATTGAGAAATAGCACTTTCCGTAGGCTTAAAGCCGGAAACATAGGCAATCTCAATGAGCATCTTGTCAAAATTGGTATTGGAAAGAATATCGTTTGCCGAATCTCCAGTACTTTGCAGATTTGCGGTCTTATCAACACGGGTAGATTGAGAACCTTCGTTAGAATCATTTTTGGAGCAGGCCAACAGCACGCTACAAAGCGCAAGGACCATTAAAAGTTGGAAACTCTTCATATTCAATTTTTATACGAACACAACGCAAAAAGTGTGCCTTGTATTACCTTTTTAGGGCTAATCTTGCCAAATAATCATAATGCTCCCCTTCAAAGACCAGCTCACAGGTAAAACCATTGAACATTGCCGCTCTTTGTAAGGTATTAAAATCTAGGTAAAGCCAAGGGAATTCATCGCCTTTTAGCTTTTTATACTTCATAGTAAAACGAACCTCACCGTAATAGGCCACATCTTCTGGAATCCAATACCCACCATCTTCATCGCTCTCGAACATATAAATAATGTCGCTAGAGTCCAAGATAATCTGACCTCCTTTATTTAACAGTGATTTTAATTTGTTTAAAAATACGTCGATATTTTTTAACTGACCACTAATGCCGATACCGTTCATGAGCAGTAATAGTGTGTCAAACCTGCCATCCTCAAAATCAAACATACTACCATGGTAGGAATTTCGTATTCCTCGATTTTCACATACGGCTATGGCTCCTTTGGAATGGTCCAAACATGAGACCTTGAATCCTTCGTTTTGTAAGTACAAGCTGTGGTTGCCAGCCCCACACCCTATATCTAGAACGGTGCCCTTGCATAGTGCTAGTGCTTTTTTTTCAAGTTCGGGCATTTGCCCATAATCTCTAAAAAGATAGGGGAGTGGCATTACATCTTTTTCTTCTAGCGAAGAAAACGTGATGATATCCGCTGTGTAGTTTCCATTATGAAAATCTAGTAATGCAGTGCCTAGTATATCTTTTTCCATTCGGATTGTTTTGCCGTACAAAAATCCCTTTTTTTGGAAGGACTTCCCTAGTTTTGAACTGAAACTTTTGCGCAATGGAAAAAATAGTAGCGGAATTACCTTTAAAGGCCAAGGAAAAACATGGAGAGAATAAGAAGTTTTTTGCCAAACTTAAGAAGAAACCCCCCAAGAATCTTGACTATCTTATGCAAGAATTACATGAAAACGAATTTGAGCGAACCGATTGTCTAAGCTGTGCAAATTGCTGTAAGACTACAGGGCCACTTTTTACGAATGCCGATATTGACCGTATTGCAAAACATTTTCGTCTAAAACCGCAAAAGTTAATTGACACCTACTTGAAGTTAGATGAAGAGAATGATTATGTGCTACAACAAGTACCCTGCACTTTCTTAGGTACCGATAATTATTGTTCTATTTATGAGGTGCGGCCGAAGGCATGTCGTGAGTTTCCGCATACCAATCGTAAAAAATTTCAACAGATTAGTAATCTCACTATAAAAAATGTTGCAATTTGTCCTGCTGCATATAATATTGTTGAAGAAATGAAAAAGCGACTAGGAAGTTAGTATTAATAGCGCGCACAATCAATAGTTTTTGCAATGGTATTGAAACATAAGTACCGTATCTGCCATCTAAATTATTATCTTTAAAACATGGAACAGTTGATTACATATTTTGAAAGCATACCTCCTTTGCATAGAACTTTAATTCTTGTAGGCGGAATTACTTTTTTCTGGATTTTGGAGGGTATAGTGCCTTTATTCAGTGTTAAATATAAAAAATGGAAGCACGCATTACCCAACCTGTTTTTTACGGTAACAACAATTATCGTCAATTTCCCATTAGCATTTTTATTACTAAAAACTTCTGATTGGGCTGTCGCTAATAATTTTGGAATTATAAATTGGATTCCGGAAATGCCTTTATGGCTTTATGTGATACTTGGAGTAATGCTCTTGGATTTAATCGGTGCATATACGGCACATTTGGTAGAGCACAAGGTAAAACCCCTATGGATGGTGCATTTGGTGCATCATTCCGATCATAACGTAGATACAACGACAGCCAATAGGCACCATCCTTTGGAAAGCCTAATTAGATATTTCTTTACTTTGATTGGGGTGTTTTTAGTTGGTGCGCCGGTTGGTATTATTATGTTATATCAAAGTCTATCCGTTGTACTATCTCAATTTAACCATGCCAATATTAAGTTGCCTTCAAATGTTGATAAAGCGATAAGTTGGGTGCTGATTTCACCGGATATGCATAAGGTACATCATCATTATAAACTACCTTATACCGATTCAAATTACGGTAATATTTTTTCAATTTGGGACCGTATGTTTGGAACATATATGGAGCTAAATCGCGATAAGATTACATATGGTGTAGATACTTTTCCTGATGAAAAAGAGAATTCTAGTATTAAGGGGCTTTTGAAACAACCGTTTCATAAGTACAGAAAACCTACTACGAGTGACATAGTCTGATAGCGATTGGCAACGGAATATTTATTCCATAAGTATCCCATTGTGTCTATTTTAAAACAGTCGGTCCAATTAGTTGTTATATACCTATCTTAGGCATAAGTCAAGTACGTTATGAAGATTGATCAAAAGTTGAAGGATTTGCCACTAACGAAATCCAATCCCAATGCTCTGGAATCTTTATTCGGTTCTAGTGCTGTTCTACCAATGTGGGTTGCGGATATGGAATTTCAAATAGCCAAACCAATCCAAGAGGCTTTAATTGACAGAATTTCTAATTCTGGTTTTGGTTATGAATACAAACCGGAATCTTTTTTCTTGGCTCAAAGCAAATGGTATGAACAAAACTATCAGATTAACTTAAACAAAGACCATGTTCTCTATAGCCCAACGATTACAACAACGATTACTATTTTAATAGAAAATCTGACATCGGAAAGAGACGGCGTAATTATACAACCTCCTGTGTTTATGGAATTTCGAGATGTGATACGGAACACGAAACGCAGAATAATAAAAAATCCCTTAAAACTAGCGGAAAAACAGTATCAAATTGACTTTCAGGATTTAGAAGAAAAAGCAAAATTAGAAACCAATAAAGTGCTGATTATTTGTAATCCACATAATCCGGTTGGCAGGGTTTGGACAATAAAGGAATTGACAGAGATTGTGCGTATTTGTAAAGAGAATGATGTACTTCTTATTTCAGATGAAATTCATAAGGATATTGTTCTGTTTGGTAATACGTTTACCTCGGCTTTAAAATTCATTGATGATTATCCGAACATTGTGGTTTGTACCTCTGAGGCCAAGACTTTTAATCTTTGTGGTATTACAGATTCAATGGTGTTAATTTCAAACGAAAAACTAAGAAACTCTGTATCTGCCACTTTTAAGAAGTATAACCTTGGCAGAACGAATGCGCTTACAAGAGTTGCGCTCGAAACTGCTTATTTACACGGAGGTATGTGGTTAGCAAACATCTTGGAGGTTATTGAAAATAATGTACTAATTATAGAGCGAGAATTAGAAAATTCTAAAATAGGCTTGATAAAACCAGAAGGAACGTATCAGGTTTGGTTAGATTTTAGAGCTGTTTTTCATGATACAAAGGTTATGTTTACCAAGGTTACTGAAACCTCTGGTGTTGCACTGAACGCTGGCCATTGGTTTGGGAGAGAGGGGGCATTATTTATGCGGATGAATATAGCAACTTCCACAAGCAAGGTGTTAAATGCAGTTAGAAGAATAAAGAAAGCTACAGAAAAGAATTAAAAATATAAACAAGCTAGTCTACTTGCTGCTCAGTACTGTGGTGTAAAATTTCTTTAAAACGTATGCCATTCTTTATTATTAGACTCAATATGTTGGAGCACCCTGTATATCGCTTATTTTAGTAGTAGTTTTACTAATTATTACACTAGGTTTAGGTCTATATTTTCTTCATTTTCACTAATAATACTAACACTACAATTCATATGAAAATTGTTATCCTGTCTCAAAATCCAAATCTATATTCTACCAAACGCATTATACAGGCAGGAACGGATAAAGGACATGAGATGCAAATCATAGATCACTCTAAATGTGACCTTATCATAGAAAAGAAAAAACCCGGGCTTATTTATCAAGGTAAGGAAATAGAGGGTGTTCACGGCGTCATTCCGCGTATAGGAGCTTCTATTACTTTTTACGGTACCGCTGTAGTTCGCCAATTTGAGATGATGAAGATTTTTACATCCGTAGAATCTCAGGCATTGGTGCGGTCTAGGGATAAGTTAAGAAGTCTACAGATTTTATCAAGGGCTGGTTTGGGCCTACCCAAAACCGTTTTTAGTAACTATTCTAAAGATGTGGGTGCCATTATAGATAAAGCTGGTGGTGCACCAGTGGTAATAAAACTTTTAGAAGGTACACAAGGACTTGGGGTTGTTTTGGCTGATAATCGAAACTCTGCAGAATCCATCCTTGAAGCTTTCAACGGATTGCAAGCACGGGTAATTGTTCAGGAATTTATCAAGGAAGCAAAGGGTGCGGATATCCGGGCATTTGTTATTGATGGGGTAGTTGTAGGGGCAATGAAACGACAAGGAAAAGAGGGGGAATTCCGTTCTAATCTGCACAGAGGAGGTTCTGCAAATATTATTGAACTTACAGACGAAGAGGAAAATGCAGCAATTAAAGCAGCTAAAGTCTTAGGGCTTGGAGTAGCCGGGGTAGATATGTTGCAATCTGCAAGAGGGCCCTTGATTTTGGAGGTGAATTCATCTCCAGGACTTGAAGGAATAGAGGCAGCCACAGGAAAGGATATCGCAGCGAAAATAATTCAGTATGTAGAACGAAATGTTGAATAAAGAAATTAAAGTATTAGGGCAAACCATTTCCAAAGGAAAAGGTGTGCAGTTAAATTTAGATATCGCCAAGCTCCATACGCGAACCAAAATTCAAGTACCTATTATTGTTGAACGAGGTAAAAAAGACGGGCCCTGTCTCCTCATTACAGGTGGAATACATGGCAATGAAATTAACGGTATTGAGATTGTTAGACAGCTTATTTCAAGGAAATTTAATAAGCCGGAGTTCGGGATGGTCATTTGTATACCGGTGGTCAATGTTTTTGGCTTTTTAAATCAGAAAAGACAGTTTCCGGATGGTAGGGATTTAAACCGAGTATTTCCCGGAAGTCCTAGAGGTTCCTTGGCCAGTAGATTTGCATACCATATTATAAAAGACATTGCTCCTTTGGTAGACTATTGTATAGATTATCATACAGGTGGTGATAGTCGGTTCAATGTGCCGCAGGTGCGTGTAGGTCTGAACGATACGGCTAGTCTTGAACTGGCAGAGGTTTTTAGTCCGGCATTCATAGTAAAATCCGCAAGAAGGGAAAAGTCTTTTAGGGAAACCTTGCACAAATTAGATAAAAAAGTATTGTTGTATGAAGGAGGTAAATCACTTCATATTGATGATCACATTACCAAAACAGGTTTGTATGGGGCATTACGAGTAATGCAACATTTGGGTATGCGTAATTTTGAAAAGGAGCTTGCTGAAGCTGATTTGATAAAGACTGAGCCAATTATTGTGAACAGTTCTAAGTGGATACGTGCGGGGTACTCAGGTATGTTTCACCCGGTTGTGGCGACCGGACAAAAGGTAGAAAAAGGTACAATTCTAGGAAGTATATCCGACCCCTTTGGGTCGTTTGAACGAACTATAAAATCTCAATTTTCTGGCTACGTGATCTGTGTTAACCAGTCTCCTATTGTTAACCAAGGTGATGGTGTTTTTCATGTTTCAAATGATTAGCATGTTCAATACTTCAAATATTTCGCTCTAATCAACTTGAATTTTTCTAAATCTGCTAGCCAGGTCGCTTTTATTTCTTTTTCGGATAAGCCCGCTACTATCTGTTTTTGAAGTGTTTCCGTGCCTGCGTGTTTTGTAAATCCAGAAGTAAGAAAAAATTTGGACTTGTCCGTTGTATTGTGATAGGCGTCCATAAGCCACTTTAGGGATACTTCCTTTATCCTTGGTATGTCCGATAAATCTTTACCATAACAAGTTTTTCCTTCTTCTTTTGGATACTTAGAGCCAAAATTAGGTTGTGGCACATAACTGAAGTCATATTGCGTGGAATCCATGAAAGAAGCCCCATAGCGTTGAAATTGAAATTCTGTTCCGCGCCCTGCATTAGCATTGGTCCCTTCAAACAAACCTAGGCTTGGATACAAGTTAATAGCTGTGTCGTTGGGCAGGTTTGGCGAAGGTCGGATAGAAAGATGATAGGTCATATCTCGCGTCCAATTTTTTAATGGTATTACGGTGAGGTTAACTTTAGCGCCATTTTCCAGCCACGCTTCCTCATTAATCATTTGGGCATATTCACCAATGGTCATCCCGTAGACTAATGGAATTTCCGTCATACCTAAAAATCCTGTATGTGCTACTTCCATTGTAGGTCCATCCACATAATGCGCATTCGGGTTTGGCCTATCTAAAACAATAATGGGAATACCTTTTTCCGCACAGGCCTCCATAACAAGTTGCATGGTGGCAATATAGGTATAGAAGCGCACTCCAACATCTTGAATATCGAACAGCACTAAATCCACGTTGTCCAAATGTTCTTGTGAAGGTTTTCTATTTTTTCCGTGAAGCGAAATTAACGGGAGTCCAGTTTTACTGTCCACGTCGTCTGCTACCTTTTCTCCAGCATCTGCTTGTCCCCTAAACCCATGTTCTGGAGCAAATACTTTCTGCATATCAATTTCAAGTGCTAACAGGGAATCAACAAGGTGTGTATGCCCCCTTTTTTTAAATATAACGCTGGTTTGGTTGGCTACGACTGCTATTTTTTTATTTCGTAACAGGGGAAGGTAGGCTTCTGTTCGGTTTGCGGCCACCGTAATTGGTGGAGCTAGTTCAATTGAAGAAATGGAACTATTCGCCATCGATTTATCCTGGGTAGTTTTGGCCCGGTTTCCGCACCCGTAGCATATCAGAAACAATAATAAAACTGTATTTTTGAACTTGGATATAAATAACATCATTTGAACTTAGAGTATTTTATTGCCAAACGGCTTATTACGGGTAAGGAGCATAAAATTAGTATTTCCGCGCCAATAATAAAAATAGCCATTGCAGCCATTGCTTTGGGCTTGGTAATGATGTTGATCGCCATTGCTACAGGTGTTGGGCTCAAATACAAAATAAGGGAAAAGGTAACGGCCTTTAACGGACATGTGCAGATTTACAATTACGATAATAACAATTCGGAGGTTTCTGTGGTTCCAGTATCTAAAAACCAAGAATTTTATCCAAATTTTGACAGTGTTGAAGGAATTGTTCATGTACAAGCCGTGGCAACGAAAGCCGGGATTATAAGAACTGCGGAGACCTTTGAGGGGGTCATTGCCAAGGGAGTAGGTGATGATTACAACTGGGAAGCCTTGAAGGAATATTTGGTAGCCGGAGAATTACCTAATTACAAGGATGCTTTGAA
>CBDUKC010000091.1:0-11425 GCA_965367705.1 uncultured Maribacter sp.
AAGCCATTTTAGCTGCGTTTCTCTTGGTAGTAAAAGATAATGCCTTGGTTACTCTAGCATTCTTGAACTTGTACAATCTAGCAACTTCAGTGTTAGTTTCTACCTTAAGCTCCTTTACTGTTTCGGTAACGATACCCATTTCTATAGTTTCTACTTTAACATCGTTTGTGTTGTTCTGTGCTTGTGCAGCTGTTCCGATGAAGAAGATAAAGAAGATGGTAGCTATTGTTTTCATGACTTGCGTTTGTTACACTATTATAACGGGCGCAAGTGTATTCTAGAGGGTTGCCGTTCGCCGAACAACCCATATTACTCGGTATCTGACAGAAGTTCGGACCAAGTGTATAATTCGCTCGGTGAACTGCACACATGTCTAAAACACCTTATCGAGAAAAGGTGTCGTTAAACGGTGGGTCCGTTTCCTATTTTTAATAAAAGATTGGGGTCAGGGCAATTTTTCTTGTAATAATCCAAATCTGTTAGGGAGCATACGCCTGGATAATCTCCCATGTATCCTTTTATATCCTGTATTATTTGAAAATGTAGATGGGGTGCATAGTTGACATTTATATCGGATGTGCCTAGGGTGCCTAATACGGTTCCTCTATCAAAATGCATTCCTATTTCGAGTCCGTCAAGGGATTCTAATGACAAATGACCATAGAGCGTGTAAAAGCGATATCCATATAATTCATGTTCCAATAGTAAGGTAGGGCCATAATCCCCAATAGTATCATTGTTCTTAAAACTATGAACAGCGCCACTTAAGGGCACGATAACCTTCGTTCCCGCATCGCACCAATAATCGATACCCAGATGGATATTACGTTGCGCTTCAGGATTACTAGAAAAACTAACCTTATCGGCATATAGGTTTCGTTGCTCCAAATAGCCTCCGTATGCCACCTGGCTATTTTTACTTTTTAAAATATCATTGATATAACTTTCGCACATATTAGGATCGGTAATGTTGATGGTCTGTAACTCCGTATTCGTACTACTAAGGTTTAAGGGCTTATATTTCTTCAACGGAATAGTAGTATCCAAAATGGCGATTGGATACTTTGAATACGATCGTAAAACATCTAAAAACGATTCCATGCTATAAAAATAATACTTCAAACTTATTCGTTAACATTTTTTAACCATTTCTGCCGTAAGGACTTTGTAAATTGCCTACAAATTGATGAAAAGAAATACTATGAAATTTATCCCGCTTACATTCCTATCCCTTAGTCTTCTTATTGCTACCAGCTGTAAATCCAACACGAAGCAACCAGCAGTACTTGAGTCTAGCGAAGTTACCGCAGAAACATCGGTAAAACCTATAAAATTGAACGCTCAACAATTGAGCAACTATGAAACAGCTTATTTTGCTAGTGGCTGTTTTTGGTGTGTTGAAGCTATTTTCGAAAGTGTACGCGGTGTAAAAGAGGCGGTCTCTGGATATGCCGGTGGAACGGAAGAAAATCCAACCTATGAAATGATAGGTAACGGCAGCACCCTGCATGCCGAGGCGGTAGCAGTATATTATGACCCAAAAGTCATTTCCTTTACAGAACTGGTTCAGGTTTTCTTTGGCTCCCATGACCCAACTTCTTTAAATCGCCAAGGACCAGACCGCGGAACACAGTACCGCTCTATTGCATTTTATCAAAACGAAAAGGAAAAACAGATTATAGAGGGCTATATAAAAGCTGCAGTAGATATGAACATCTACGAGGGCGACCCTATTACTACGGAGGTAACCAAACTAGATAAGTTTTGGAAGGCCGAAGAGTATCACCAGGACTATGAGCGTAAAAACCCGAACAACTCCTACGTGCGTAATGTTTCAATTCCTAGATTGAACCGATTTAAGGCTAATTTTGGGGATTTTTTAAAGAAGGATGAGCATTAGTCTTATTCCTTTTCAATGTGCGACTTGTTCCGTTTAGGCTAATGCTTAACACCGCTAGTGTATCACTATATCACTATATTCAGATGTTATTTGAATCGTAGCACTACCACCATTTTTTAAGTGATTCCCTTTATGAATAGTGGTGTTTCCATTTTTAGTCGCTGTTAGCAGCAAGCCTTTAGGTATACTTAATTCTGAGTTGGTTCCTTTGAGATACATAGCCGTAGGGCTATTGGGCAGGCTTAGATGCAACTCCCCATTCTTTAAGGAAAGGTCTAGCTCCTCAAACGAATTCCCAACAGATTTTATAACCAAAGGACCAAAATCACTTGTTATGAACGCTTTTCCTAACATTTCATTAATCGTTACGTTAGAAGAAGTGGCGCTTAATTGTAGATTCATGACTTCGTCCAAAGCAACATTCTTGGAGTAATTGGCATGTAGCTGTCCGTGGTTCCATTTTTGAACACTTACAGGAGTATATGAAGCCGATACCTTGGTTTCATTACCGTCTATACTACTTGCCCATAAACTTGCATGTGACAAGGTTGCATTTAAATTTTTTGTATTCTCTGCTAGTTTCACCTCTCCATGGCGTACGTTCATTTGAATACGCATACCCTTAGGCATTTTAATACGGATTACCTTTTTAACTTTATACTTTTTCTTCTCACCAGCAGCGGATGAATAGAAAACGTTAGGAGCACTTATGATGCTATCTCTTTGAAAAAAGAGCCTGTGAGCAGCGTCCCTTTTTTCGGCTAGAGAGTCCAGTGCCGCCGCTCTATTTTGAATCAATTTCTCTCTTTTTTCCACTAATTCGCTTCTCCGTTCCGCGTGTGCTTCCCTTTTTTCTTGTAAGGCCTCGGTACGCTTTTCTACCAATTCGCTTCTTCTCTTTTCATTGGCTTCCATCTTTTGACTTCGCTCTTCCATTTGTTGTTGCATTTTCTCCGCACGCTTTTCCATTTTCTCCCCCCATTCTTCGAGTCTTTTTTGATGCTCCTTATCAAAACTCTTATCAAAGTTCTCCTGCCATTTCTTCATATACGCTTCCCCATCTTCTTTATAGGCATCATAATCAAAACGGAAAGCAGCTGTCATTGGCAAAGGGGGTATTTCAAGCATTTCTGGTAAGGGACCTATTTCGGGCATTTCTATTATAAACGTAGAAACATCTGGTATGTCTATATCAAAATCCCCAAAATCAAAATCAAAATCTCGACTCGGAAAGAGACCCATTCGCTGTGATTTAGAAGTAATGGATACTTTTTTACTATTCCCCATTATTTCAATAGGTGTACTGGCATAATAGTCCTTGGCTTCCTGTTCCGTAGCACCTTCAAGTTCAAAAGTAGCGGTAACCGTTACCTTGTCTTGGTTCCAAGTCTCAAACTCAATATCCGCATAGCTCGTATTGATATCCAAAACAGCGTCTTTACCTACCTCAAAACTTTCGGTATAGGTTTTCGTCTGTTTTTGTGCGTTACTGTAAAATGTAACGGTGAAAACACCTAGTGCAATGATGAGTTGTCTAGATGTTATTTTCATTGATTTGTTCATTTTTTGATGATTTTAATTGCTTTAATTGCTTTTTTAATTTCTGTAATAATTGTAGCCGCATTTGTAAATTGTCTATCAATGCAGTAATGGTTTGATCATTAGGACCCATTTGATTCAATTCAAGGGTAAGCGCCTCATACTCATCGTTCAATTCTGATAATCGATCCATAAAACTATCTACCACCGCCTTATTGTCCTCAGAAACTTCAAGCTTTGAAAACTCGAGGTTAATATTGGCAACGTAATAATTTTCTACCTTTTTTAAATCAGGTGATAAATCTCCCAAAGAAAAATTAGTATTTAATTCCTTTTTGTTCACGACCGTTACGGGAATAACATCGTTCTTGGCAAATTGCAAATAGGTTGCAAAACCAAGGCTACAAATCACTAAAATGGATGCGGCTACCTGCCATAGCCTAAACCTATTTTTGCTCTTTGGCATCACCTTTTCCAACTTCTCTGCAAACCGAAGGTCATGTCCTTCTTTTAAGACAACCTTCTTCTCCTTGCGTTCGCGATCAAACATTTCCCTAAGATCCTGTCCCATATCCTTTTTTTATTAAAGCTGATTTTAAATGTGCCTTACCTCTTACCAAACGTGTTCTACTTGCAGTTTCGCTCAGACCCAATACCTGCGAAATTTCCTTATGGTCAAATCCTTCTACCAAATACATTAATACTACATATCTATAGTTTTCAGGTAAGCTTTGAATCGCATTTTTCACCTCGTTTATCGTTATTTCTGGTGCTACACTCCAATCATCGTCATCCACTGGTTTCAAATAATGTTCCTCCAAAGGAAGCAAATCTTGTTTTTTAGACTTTAAGAAATCAATGCATTTGTTTACCACGATTCGCTTTAACCATGCCCCAAATGTTACCTCACCACTGAACTGATGTATTTTCTGAAAGGCATTTAAAAACGAATCCTGTAACACATCTTCCGCATCATCCGAATTATTTAAAAATCGCATCGCTACGACATACATACCATCACAATATTGCCCATATAGTTTTAACTGCGCTTTCCGGTCGTTCGCCTTACATTTTTCTACGACATCAATTTGAAACATTGGGCGGCCTGGTATTGGTTTTAAGTTGTTGTTACCTAAAGGACGAAAGAAAAAAACAGTTGTGGCAAAATTCTTTTATTTTTACACCGATTATTAGAACAACACCTATTGAAACAAGTTACGATTTCCAACGAGTTTATAACCCTCATGGTGCTAGATTACGGTGCCATCATCCAAAAACTATTGGTAAAGGGAAAAGAGGGCAACTATATTAATACCGTAGTTGGCTACAACCATCCCAGTAGGTATAAGTTGGATGAAAACTGCCTAGGTGCCTGTGTAGGACGGTACGCTGGTCGTATAGCCAACGGAGGTTTTGAACTGGATAGGGAAAAATTCTTTTTGCATCAAGAAGATGGCGTACACCTTCACGGTGGCAAAGAAGGCTTTAATCAAAAGACATGGAATATTGAAGAGGTGCGTCAAACTGAGGATCCTTATGTAAAATTATCCTATAAAAGCAAGCACTTGGAAGAAGGGTACCCTGGAAATCTAACGGTAAATATCACTTACAAATTGGTTCATAACGCAGTGCAAGTGATACATGAAGCGGTAACGGACCGCAGTACTGTAATCAACCTTACCAATCACTCGTATTTCAAAATAGATGATAGTCCGTATGTTGACGACTACGAGTTACAACTTAACTGTCCCCACTATTTAGAACTTAAGGAAAATCTATTGCCTACAGGTAATCTGATCCCAGTAAGGTCAACGGACAATGATTTTCTACTGCCAAAACCTATTGGCATTAAACGCTTGGACACGGTATTCACAAAAAACTTAGGAAGCGAAAAAGTTGCGGAACTAAATTCCTCTAGATCCGGAATTTCCATGAAGGTATATACCAACCAACCTGCATTGGTAGTCTTTACTCCTCTTGACTTTCCAGGAATCTGTTTTGAAACACAAAATTATCCTGACGCCCCTAACCAACCAGACTTTCCGAACAGCGTGTTAAGACCCGGTGAAACTTATAACAACATTACTATCTTTAAGTTTGATTTAGTACCTTAGAAATACCCTTCACTAATTGAGGGCACAAAACACAAGCGATGAAATTTTTAAAAAGACTAATTATTGCCGTAGTAATTCTAGGAGCCCTATTTTTCTTTATCGGCAAGCCCTATTTACAAAAGCAAACGAAAAAACATAGTCCCGAGAATACATCATCCTTTGTTTTGAAAGGTGCCGAGTTAGAGGTAAACTATTCCAGTCCATCAAAAAATAATCGCGTTATTTTTGGAGAACTTGTTCCTTATGGTGCCGTGTGGCGAACAGGAGCAAACGAACCTACCACCTTTACCACCTCGGAAACAATAAAGATTATTGATAAGGGCCTACCGCCAGGCACCTATTCATTGTGGACCATTCCAAATAAAAATAGCTGGAAAGTGATTTTTAACAAAGAAGTTCCGGACTGGGGCGTAACCCTACTCAGCGGCGGACAAGACACCACAAGGGATGCCGAACAAGATATACTCGAAGTAGAAATACCGGTGCGCGAACTGAACAAACCTGTAGAAAATTTCACTATCGTGTTTGAAGATGACACGCAATTGTATCTTAACCTATCATGGGATACGGTAAAGATTCGTATTCCTATCAATAAATAAAGCTTGGACGATAACAGCAACAGGAGTTCTACTTCCAAAATAACCAAAGGTAGCGTCTCTGGACCACTATTTCGTCCAAAGGAGCTCATAGCGGGTATACGCACCAATAACATCGCCGCGTTGAGTAAAGCAATTACCTTAGTGGAAAGTACCAGACCAGAACACCAAGCGATTGCAAACCAGATTATTGAATCTTGTATAAAGGAGAGCAAAGAAACCCTGCGTATTGGAATAACAGGCGTTCCTGGAGTAGGAAAAAGTACATTTGTAGAGGGTTTTGGAAAGATGCTAACCCAACTGGGTAAAAAAGTAGCGGTACTTACCGTAGATCCCACCAGCAGTAAAACAAAAGGTAGTATTCTTGGGGACAAGACACGTATGCACGAACTAGTACAAGACCCTAATGCATACATAAGACCATCCCCTTCTGGCGATTCTCTTGGAGGAGTTACCCGAAAGACAAGAGAAAGTATTATTCTTTTAGAAGCAGCTGGCTACGAAATCATTATTATAGAGACTGTTGGCGTTGGGCAAAGTGAAACGGCGGTGCATAGTATGGTAGATTTCTTTTTACTATTAAAACTGTCTGGCGCTGGCGATGAACTACAGGGCATTAAAAGGGGAATTATGGAAATGGCAGATGCCGTTGCCATTAACAAAGCTGATGGTAAAAACCTTCAGGCCGCTAAACTTGCAGAGGTGGAGTTCAGAAGAGCTTTACAACTTTTTCCACCAAAAGAAAATGGGTGGACCCCAAAGGTGATGCGGTGCTCTGCTTTGGAGCATAAAGGACTAGGACAGATTTGGGACGTTATTCTTGATTTTATAAAAATGAGTAAAGCGAACGGATATTTTGAACGCAATAGGCAGGAACAAAACAAAAGCTGGCTGGTACAGCATATAGAGCAAAGCCTAAAAAACGACTTCAATCAAAATCCGAAAATAAAAGCGGTACTGCCTGGAATAGAAAAAAAAGTAACCCAAGGAATGCTTTCCCCTTTTAATGCTGCACAACAATTATTAGACCTATACCGAAATAAGTGATTCTTAGTAAGGCTGATTATACTAGGCCTCCATTTTGCTTTAGGTATGTGCATATATTCTTGTACACAGGACTAATGCCGTTCACATCCAACTCTTCCTTAACTTCCCTGATGAAGCTGTGTTGCTCCGTTTTGATCTGTTCTCATTTTCCATAAGGAATATAAAATACACCGTTAACCTTAAATCATATACTGAGTATATATCTGCTTTTTGGTAAAACTAAAGACTATTTTATCTAGCATTTGTACACAGCTAGTTTTCAAAACGGATTCAACTTAGGCATAAAAAACATAACTTTGCCCAGAATCCAAATACACCTAAATGGATATTATTACCCCTTCCTTGTTGTCTATCGTTGTGCCTTTGTACAACGAAGAAGATAATGCCGTATTACTTACAGAAAAGATTCACGAAAGTTTAGTGGGCTATACGTATCAAATTATCTATATCGACGATTTCTCTACGGATAGAACAAAGCAGGTCGTGAAGGAAATGAGGGACGAGAAAGTACACCTAATAGAATTAAAGAAGAATTATGGCCAAAGCTTGGCCCTTGCAGCTGGTATCGATTATGCAGAAGGGGAGTACATTATCACCATGGACGGCGACCTGCAAAACGATCCTAGTGATATTCCAGAAATGTTATCCTATGCCGTAAAAGGCGAGTTTGACCTAATTACTGGTATTCGCCAGAAACGAAAAGATTCTTTGGTTAAAAAAATTCCATCAAAAATTGCTAACTTTTTGGTGCGTAGGGTCACCAAGCTAGATATAAAAGATAACGGTTGTGCCTTAAAGGTATTTACCAAAGACATTGCAAAAGACCTTAATTTATATGGAGAGATGCACCGTTTTATAACGCTGCTAGCCCATTTGGAAGGTGCGCAAATCAAACAAGTTCCTGTAAAACATCACGCAAGACATGCGGGAGTTTCTAAATATGGTCTAGAACGTGTTTTTAAGGTCGTTGCAGATATGATGCTCCTTCTCTTTATACGAAAGTACTTTCAGCGACCGATACATCTCTTTGGTATTTTTGGTTTTTTAATGATTCTTCTTGGGGTACTTGTAAACATGTACTTACTGGTTGTTAAAATTGGCTTTGGAGAAGACATTGGAACACGTCCCTTACTTATGTTCGGCATGATGTTTATTTTGGCAGGTATTCAATTATTTACCATTGGTATTGTAATGGAATTGCTGATACGCACCTACTACGAATCACAAAACAAAAGGCCTTACAGAATTAAAAAAGTTAGTATCGGTGGCACGGTCCAGTAAAGCTATAGCTACCGCAGTTAAGCTACTAGTAAGCGGACTCCTTATCTATTTTATTTTTGCTAAGATAGATGTACAGGAAATTGGGAACACCTTGCGTGGGAGCAATCCCTTTTATCTTTTACTTGCCTTTGTTTTCTTCTTTTCGTCCAAGATTATAGCCGCATTTAGATTGAATCTTTATTTTCATCAATTGGACCTCTACTTAACCCAAAAAAGTAACCTAAAACTCTATTTCTTGGGTATGTTCTACAACCTCTTTTTGCCAGGAGGCATTGGCGGGGATGCCTACAAAGGGTATGCAATTAAAAAAAAGTTTGAGGTTTCCACTAAAAAAGTAGTGAGTGTTTTGGTGCTTGATCGGTTGAGCGGTCTTCTGATTCTCTTTATATACGCTTCTAGCCTAATGCTTTTTATACCAATAGAAACTATTGCTTCTTTGAAAGCGTTGTTTATCATAGCAATCCCACTTTCTATTCTAGTATTTTATTTACTGAACAGACAATTTTTCAGGTATGCCTTACCAGTCTTTTGGAAATCAGCGGTCTACTCCGTATTGGTACAACTAGCGCAACTCCTATCTGTTTGGTTCATTATGACATCCCTTGGAATAGAACTAAACCAAATAGCTTATCTGGTCATCTTTCTAGTATCCTCTATTGTATCCGTAATTCCATTAACGATTGGTGGCATCGGAAGTAGGGAAGCGACTTTCTTTTATGGTGCTTCGCTCTTAGGATTAAACGAAAACATTTCGGTTGGCATTAGTGTGATTTTTTTCTTGATTACCGCTTTAACTTCGCTCTTCGGGGCTTGGTATCACTTTAAAAAAATAGATTTAAAGACGATTGCTGAAAAATAAAACAGCCTAATCTACATGTATCAAATACATCTTGTCCAATACCTTATACCGTGTATTCGGATTTAAAAACTTAGCCTGTAACCTTGTGATTCTAAAATGATCTACGGAATACTGTGTTTTCCAATCCAATCCAGAATTTCTTAGTAGTTCTAGCTCCTTTTCATTAGCATAGACCCAAATATCGTGCTTCTGTTGCACTTCTTCTAAGGTACTGATTTCAACAGGGTGCTTATTATAAAAATCCAAAGACCATGTATAATTATCCCCAATTTTAAAAATTCTATCTACAGGAATAGTATTCTGTTTTACCACTTTAGCCATAGCGGAACCGCCCTGATACTTTAACAAATTCGGATAAAAATGAAGATTCAACACCGTGTTCAATACTAATGACGCACATACCGAAACTGTGATTAAACGCGCAAACCTGCCTTCTCCTTTTATACAGAAATACATGCCAATTCCTACGACCGTCATTAAGCAAATATATACCGGAACACTACTTAACTTGAATACAAAATAACAAATAAGCGCAGCTGCAATGAATACAATACATGCAATAAAATATTGGCCTACCAAGAACCGCTTAGTAGCTTTTACTTTTTGATTCCGATATAATCCGTACATGTACGAAGCCGTAAGTACAGAAAACAATGGAATAGTCACATTCAAGTAATGTGGTAATTTGAATTGGGCAAAACTAATCAGTGTAAAAATAAGGATGATACCGCCGGTGGTTAGAAACTCTGTATTTGGCCGGTAGACAAATTTTTGCTTCACAAAACTTCTAAACCTAGTGCTTACAGCTGCAATCGCCAAGATAGTCCACGGCAAAAAGACCCACAAAAAGGTATGAAAAAAGAAAAAGTAATCACTGCTGTTCTTGCCAATCCCCTCCCCGCTTAAGCGCTCAAAGCTTTGTTCCCAAAAAATAAAAAAGATGCCGCTTCGATCCGTTTTTCCTCTAATGATTTTCTCTGGATGCATATCAAACTGATGATAATATGCGTAGAGCATTGGAGATATGGTAATACCGAATACTACTAGGGCAGCAAGCACTTTCCAGTGTAAGAAGACCTTCCAGTTTCTCGTATAGGCAACATGGCATAAAATAGGCAAGCCTATAACCAATAGCGCTATCTGTCCTTTCGTTGAAAATGCAATACCCGCACCAACGGCACCTAATAAAATAGCGCCCAATCTACCTTTCTCAATGTATGCTACCAATTGCCAAATAGCGAAAATGGTGAAGCCGGTGAGCACCGCATCGGTTCGGACATCGATTACCCCTAGCACTATAGTCTGCGCCGTCATGAAAATAAGAGCAGCTAATTTTCCAGTATATTTATTGTACAGCACGTTTCCAAGTCCGTAACAACTTAAGGCCCCTAACAGGGTTGATAGCAGCCCAGGAATCCGATAGGCCCAATCGTGAATACCGAATATTTTATAGGAAAGGGCAGCAAGCCAATAATGCATATGGGGCTTGTCCAAATACTCATTAGGCCCTTTAAAAAGGTTTAAAAAATCATTCTCTTGAACCATGCGCATGGCCATAACGGCAAACTGTGCAGAGTCGTTCTCCATAAGCGTTACAAACATCCCACCAATGTAGACCAGGATGATCAAGGCAATTAAAAACCAGTATCTTAGGTTAGATATCATATAGAGAATTTCCGGAGTGCAAATATAAATAACTTTGAAAACAACCAACCAAAGAGACTACCTAAGAGCGCACCGGTAATAACATCCAATGGGAAATGAACACCAATGTAAATCCTACTATAGGCCACAAAAAATGCCCAAATCAATAAAACTAACCCAACATGCTTTAATTCTGATTTTAGGATATGCCAAAAGAATACGGCTAGGGCAAAAGAGTTTGCCGCATGGGCAGAAAAATAACCAAATTTACCACCGCACCGACTTTTCACCAATCGCATTAAATCAATGAGTTCGGGATTATGACAAGGCCTTAGACGGCCAAGGCCGTACTTAAAAAAATTACTGAGCTGATCGGTAACCGTAATTAATAATGCAACAGTGATGAGTAATACAAATGTTTTCTTTAGTCCATATTTTTGATAGG
>CBDUKC010000092.1:0-11341 GCA_965367705.1 uncultured Maribacter sp.
GTTTCGTATCCGGAGGAATTGTATTCCAGCATGGAGTACCGTTCTATTGGACCTCACCGTGGTGGTAGATCCGCCGCTGTAACAGGCGTGCCTGGCGAACCCAATCTTTTTTATTTTGGTGCTGCAGGTGGTGGTGTTTGGAAAACATTAGATGGTGGCCGTACCTGGGCAAATATTTCCGATGGTTACTTTGGAGGTAGTATCGGTGCCGTTGAAGTCGCAAAAAGTGACCCAAATGTTATTTATGTAGGTGGTGGTGAAAAAACCCTTCGAGGTAATGTATCCTCTGGATATGGTGTCTGGAAAACAGAAAATGGTGGTAAATCTTGGATATCCGCAGGATTAAAAAACAGTCGCCATGTACCGCGAATTCGAATTCATCCTAGCAATGCCGATATTGTATATGCTGCCGTACTAGGTAACATATACAAACCTACCGAAGACCGAGGTATCTATAAAAGTACCGATGGTGGAAAAACATGGGATAAAAAATTATTTGTCAACGACCAATCTGGTTTTGTAGACCTTACATTGGACCCGAACAACCCACGTATTTTATATGCTTCTTCATGGCGCGCACAACGTACGCCTTATAGCTTGAGTAGTGGTGGCGATGGTTCTGGTTTGTGGAAGAGTACGGATAGTGGTGAAACGTGGACGGAAATTTCAAAGAATGAAGGCTTTCCAAAAGATACCTTGGGAATTATAGGGGTAACGGTTTCTCCAAAAAATTCTGAGCGTGTTTGGGCCTTGGTTGAAAACAAAGAAAAAGGAGGATTATACCGTTCTGAAAATGGAGGTAAAGATTGGACACAGGTGAATAGCGAGCGAAAACTACGTCAACGTGCTTGGTACTATACCCGATTGTATGCAGATACAGAAGATGAGAATACGGTGTACGTGATGAACGTACGCTATCACCGTTCTACTGACGGCGGAAAGACGTTTAATACCTTCAACGCACCTCATGGCGACCACCACGATTTGTGGATTGCTCCGGAAGATTCTAAGCGTATGATTATTGGTGATGATGGTGGCGCTCAGATTTCTTATGACGCTGGCGAGACTTGGAGCACGTATCACAACCAACCTACGGCTCAGTATTATCGAGTTACTACTGATAATTCGCACCCATATCGCATTTATGTAGCGCAGCAAGATAATTCAACCTTGCGTGTGAACCACCGTAGCGATGGAAATAGTATTAGCGAAGAAGATTGGGAGGAAACCGCAGGTGGCGAATCAGCTCATATCGCAGTAGACCCATTGAACAATGATATTGTTTACGGAGGCAGTTATGGTGGATTCCTTACTCGGGTAAACCACAAAACAGGAACAGTAAGAGGTGTTAACGTTTGGCCAGACAATCCAATGGGTTATGGTGCAGAGGGCATGAAATATCGCTTTCAATGGAACTTTCCTATCATGTTCAGTAAGCATGACCCAAAGAAACTATATACCTTTTCTCAGCATGTGCATATGAGTACTAACGAAGGCCAAAGTTGGGATTTACTTTCGGATGATTTAACACGTAATGACCCTGATAAATTGGTGTCCAGTGGAGGACCGATAACACAAGATAATACAGGAGTAGAATATTACTGTACCATTTTTGCAGCTAACGAGAGTCCATTAAAAGAAGGCTTGTTATGGGTAGGCAGTGATGATGGTTTGATTCATGTGTCCAAGGACGGAGGTGCCAATTGGGAAAATGTAACCCCTACAGGAATGCCAGAATGGAACATGATAAACAGCATTGAGCCTTCTGCTTTTGACGAAGGAACATGCTATGTGGCAGCTACCAAATATAAGTTGGGAGATTTTGCTCCTTACCTGTATAAGACGACTGATTATGGTAAGTCATGGACTAAAATTACGAACGGTATAAACAAAGAGCATTTTACAAGGGTAGTGCGTGAAGACCCAAAAAGAAAAGGCTTGCTCTATGCCGGTACGGAAACAGGAATGTATATTTCCTTTGACGATGGCGCCAACTGGAGTCCATTTCAAATGAATCTCCCTATTGTTCCAATTACCGATTTAACGATTAAAGACAACAACTTAATCGTAGCGACCCAAGGAAGGAGCTTATGGATTTTAGATGACCTTACCGTTCTTCATCAATTAGATGCGGCGAAGAAAAATATGGCGGCCATCTTGTACCAGCCAAAAGATAGCTATCGTACGCAAGGTCGCACAAGTAGTGAACCTTCAAAAACAGAAGGCATGAATCATCCCAACGGAGTAATTTCTAATTTCTATTTGAAGGACCTTTCTGAGAAGGATAGTGTTGCGATAACCTATACGACTATAGCTGGCGATACCTTGGCATCTTTTAGTACTGCTTCCAAGGAAAAGGATAAAAAGCTAAAAGTTGAAAAAGGTGGAAATACGCACGTTTGGAATACACGTGGTGAAAAAGCCGAAACCTTAGATGGTATGATTTTTTGGGCAGCTGGCTTCAATGGGCCAAAAGCAGTACCTGGAAAGTATAAGGTACACCTGAATGTAAACGGGGATAGTCAATCGCAGGAGTTCAATATTATACCTGACCCACGGGCTGAGGTGTCCATTTCCGATATGCAAAAGCAGCATGATTTTATTTCAAGTATCAATGCGACTATCAATAAGGCACATGGATCTATCAAGAAAATAAGAGGCGTAAATGGACAATTAGAGGCTTTTGCCAAACAATACAAAAGCAACGAGCAAACAACAGCCTTGGTAGAAAAGGCTAATGCAATGAAAGAAGAGTTCAGTAAAATTGAAAAGGCCTTGTACCAAACGCAAAATAGAAGTGGTCAAGATCCTTTGAATTTCCCTATTCGTTTGACAAATAAATTGGCGCACCTGAATCGCTTGGTGGGTATCGGTGATTTTCCACCAACAGATCAAGATATCGCGGTGCAAAAAGAACTGACAGGTAAAATTGAAACTCAATTAAAAGCATTTGATACCATGCTCGATAACGAGTTGAAAGATTTTAACGCTGCTTTTAATGATATGAAATTGAATTATTTGTTTGTGGAGTAGTGCTATCACATTCATGCTCATTAGTAAAACCTCTCTCTTTGTAAGGAGACAATGCGGGAGGTTTTTTTGATTTCAAGGCAAAGTTCATCAAACAGTTTTAACCTATCAAAAAGACGAGTTACCTCTATCAAAATACATCATATAACATCAACCTAAAAAAAATGAAAAAACCAATAGTGTCTTTACTACTGTTGTTCGCGACAGTCATCACGTTCGCCCAAACGGCAGAAGAGTATTTCAAACCCTTGAAATTTAGAAATATTGGTCCCTTTAGAGGGGGACGATCGGTATCGGCAACGGGAGTGGTTGGTGATCCATTAACCTACTACATGGGAACAACTGGCGGAGGGTTATGGAAGACCCAAGATGCTGGTCAGCGATGGACTAATATTTCGGACGGCTATTTTGAAATGGGATCAGTTGGTGCTGTGGCCGTTTCTACCTTCAATACCAATATCGTTTATGTGGGTATGGGGGAACATGCGCCTAGAGGGGTGATGAGTTCCTATGGAGATGGAGTCTACAAATCTACGGATGCAGGGCAAACATGGAAACATTTGGGGCTTACGGCTACGCAGCATATTTCGCGTGTCATTATACATCCAACCAATCCTGATATTGTTTATGTGGCTGCACAAGGTCAATTGTATGGCCCAAATAAGGAACGTGGTGTTTATAAATCTACAGATGGTGGAAAAACCTGGAAGAATACCCTTTTTGTTAATGAGTTAACAGGTGCCGTTGAACTTTCAATGGATGCGAATTATCCTGAAATAATGTATGCAGCCATGTGGGAACACCAACGCAAACCCAATATGGTAGTGAGTGGAGGGGAAGGAAGTGGATTGTATAAATCTACGGATGCAGGCGAGACATGGACAGAGATGACTGAAGGCCTACCTGAAGAAAAAGGCAAAATGGCAATTTCTGTGAGCCCGGCGAATTCAAATAAGGTGTATGCTTTAATCGAAAGTGATTCCAACGCGGACAAAGGAGGATTGTTCGTTTCCAACGATGCCGGAAAAACATGGAGCATGGTCAGTGGAGACAATCGTTTGGTGCAGCGGGCTTGGTACTATATAGAAGTATTTACAGATCCTCAAGATGAAAATATTGTTTATGTGTTAAGCGCTCCGGCCTTACGCTCTTTGGATGGAGGTAAGACTTGGGAAGGAGTTGATGTGCCACATGGAGATACCCATGATTTGTGGATTAACCCTTCCAATTCAAAAAATATGATACTTGCGGATGATGGTGGCGCTGGGGTCACTTTTGATTTTGGAAAAACATGGTCTTCACAGGTGAATATGCCTACTGGGCAGTTCTATCGTATAAATACGGATAATCTTTTTCCATATAATATTTACGCGGGGCAACAGGATTATTCTTCGGCAATGGTGGCCAATATGGCTGTTGGTAGCGGTGGTATTACCATGGCTGATTTTAGTCCTTCAGCTGGTGGCGAAAGTGCTTTTTTAGCCTTTGATCCGGATAATCCTAGATACGTAATGGGTGGAAGTTACTTGGGTACTATAGACGTGCTGGATACCCAGTCAAAAGCATCTACTCAGGTCATGGCTTCGCCCATTCAGTATTTGGGTAGGGAAGCGCGCAATATGAAATATCTTTACAATTGGAACGCCCCTACATTAAAATCTCAACATGAACCCGACACTTACTATCATGGGGCACAGCTTTTATTACGCACCCGTGATATGGGCGTCACTTGGGAAGAAATGTCTCCGGATCTAACACGTGATATCGATGCTAAACAAGGTAACGGTGGTGGTCCTTACACCAACGAAGCAGTAGGAGCGGAAAATTATGGAACCCTAGCTTATGTATTGGAATCGCCCCATGAAGCAGGAGTTTTTTATACAGGTAGCGACGATGGTTTTGTACATATCACAAAAGACAACGGGGAGAGCTGGCAGAATATTACACCTAAAAATTTAGGGGAATCGTTGGTGAATGCCATTGAGGTTTCTCCACATGATAAGGCAACGGTCTATATAGCAACCACAAAATATAAATTTAACGACCATACGCCAGCCATCTATAAGAGTACCGATTATGGAACAACGTGGACGAGTATCAATACAGGAATCCCAAATGGCGCTTTTACCAGAGTGGTTCGTGAAGACCCAATTAGGAAAGACCTGCTTTACGCAGGTACTGAAAAAGGATTATACCTCTCTTGGGATGGCGGAAAAAGTTGGAAACCCTTTCAGCTCAACCTTCCTAAAACACCAATTACAGATATTAAGATTAATCATGGTAACCTGATCGTAGCAACTTCAGGCAGGGCCTTTTGGATTTTGGATGATGTTTCCATGCTTGCAAAATATGATGCTACGCAGAAAGGGATGAAATTGTACCAGCCCAATGACGCCATGAATGGTTCTTGGGGCAGTCCTATGAGTGGAAATATCGATGATTTTAAAGGCATGAACACCTTATCTGGTGTTAACCCTGCCAATGGGATGGTCATTTATTATGAACTTCCCAAGC
Organism: uncultured Maribacter sp.; assembly: GCA_965367705.1. GTDB lineage: Bacteria > Bacteroidota > Bacteroidia > Flavobacteriales > Flavobacteriaceae > Maribacter. The sequence continues at coordinate 5,545 of CBDUKC010000092.1, forward strand.
TAAATGATTCTACAGAAATCACCATGGATATTTTAGACACCTCTGGGAATTTGGTGCGAAGTTTTTCTTCTGAAAAAGACAAAGAGTACATACCTCATAATGGAGGTGGGCCAAGACCGGCTCCAATACTTTCCAAGAAAGAGGGCTTAAATCGCTTTGTGTGGAATATGCAAACACCGATTATTCCTGGGATTCCAGGTACGTATATGGAATCGCGCTTTGGTGGTCATGTTGTGCCTCCAGGAACCTACACGATCCGTTTGAAAGCAGGTACTGAAACCAAGTCAAGTAACGGCAAAATTGTTGCGATGCCAACGTATAGGACTACGCCAGAGCAGTATGCGGAATATCATACATTCATGTCCGAAATGGAAGGGCGTGTTACCGAAATGCACCATACGGTAAATGCCTTGTATAAAGTGCAATCACAACTCAAAACAGTTTTGGAAGCTGTAAAGGATGTTACCGTTAAGGCAGAAGGAGAAAAGCTATTAAAACAATTGGATGCTTGGGATAAAGATATGATCCAACGCAAGTCACAGGCCTATGATGATGTAGAAAATTTCCCAAATAAATTTACTGCTGAATATCTGTTTTTAATCGATGCGACCAATAGTACAATTCCTAGGGTAAATATGGCATCAAAAGACCGTAAAATAGAATTGGATGCCCAATGGAGTGCTTTGAAAAGTAAAGCAAATAGTTTTATGAAAACGGCTATTCCGGAATTCAATACCAAATTATGGGATGCTGGGATTGGTGCTATTCGATTTTAAAAGGGTGTTTGGTTGCAATGTCTCAAGTTCCGAACATAGTTGAGGTAAGATAGCTAGCTATTGTACGCGGTTATAGAAAAGTACTAGGACAAGGTTTTCATATTTTAATTATACATCTTTAGTCTCCATGTTTGTTTCTAGACTATTGATTACACAAAAGTGACTAAATTTGAAAGCGAACCCTCCTACATTTGTTAGGCTTGATAGTTAAACTTAAATGACAGAATACTACAATTATATAAAAGCCCTGCACCTCATTTTTGTAATCACTTGGTTCGCAGGACTTTTTTATATACCTCGGTTGTTTATTTACCATATTGAAGCTTGGCAAAAACCATCTCCGGATAGGGAGATCCTCTCGGAACAATTGAAATTAATGACCAAGAGGCTTTGGTATATCATTACATGGCCCTCGGCAGTTTTGGCCACTATTTTTGCTATTTGGCTTTTGATCTTACAACCAGTTTGGCTGCAACAATCTTGGATGCATATAAAATTGTTGTTTGTAGTTCTATTGATAATCTATCATTTACGTAACCATTGGATATTCAAAAAATTCCAGAACGATGAGATTAACTACTCCTCCAATTATATGAGGATTTGGAATGAGGGGGCCACACTAATTCTCTTTGCTGTTGTGTTTTTGGTCATTTTAAAAAGTACCTTCAACTGGATTTTTGGTGTATTGGGAATTGTAGTTTTAGGTATTTTATTGATGCTGGGTATAAAATTTTATAAGCGTATTCGTAAAAAGAATCCGAAGGCCTAGCATGTATTTCCCTCAAAATTCACTATTCTATGATACGCAACTGGTTTTTGAAATAGTGATACGAGCCAACTTTTGTCCTGAGTACTATGAAGTATCTTATATACATACTTATCGGTTTATTTCAATTAAAGTTAAGTTCGCAGGCTTTGAATTTCAATAGCTTAACTCCGAATTCGATTGATAGCTTGATGGTGGATAAAAAAGTGGATTCTATCATAACGAATGGTATAAAAAACCATGCGTTTCCTGGGGCCCAGATATTAGTGGCACATAAAGGTGCTGTTATTTTTCATCAGGCTTATGGCTTTCATACCTATGATAGTATTCAGCCCGTGGCCTTGAACGATATATATGATTTGGCTTCTGTAACTAAAATTTTGGGACCCCTACCTGCGCTAATGAAGCTTGTTGACGATGGTAAGTTGGATTTGGACGCTCCCTTTAGCACCTACTGGAAACCATGGAAGCGAATAAAGGATAAACGTGACCTTACACTACGGGAAATACTGGCGCATCAATCAGGATTAAAACCATACATCGTATTCTTGAATGAGGTACTTAAGAAAAACGGTAAACTAAAGAAACGATTCATTACATCAAATAAAAGAAAGGGTTTTGCTAAGGAAGCGTATCCAGGAATCTACGTAAAAAACAGATTCAATAGAAAAATGTATCGGATGATAAATAGATCTATGGTATCCGAAGACAAAAAATATGTGTATTCCGGACTAACCTTTCTTATTTTTCCAGAATTGATATCACAATTAACCGGTCAATCCTTTGAAAGCTACATAGAAAACACATTTTACCAACCAATAGGTGCGAACACCTTAGGGTTTTTACCCATGTCCAAAAACTTTCCAAATGCTATTGTTCCAACAGAGATGGACACACTTTACAGACATGCTTTAACCAAATCTTGGGTACATGATGAGAATGCTTCCCTTTTAGGAGGCATATCCGGAAATGCAGGGCTCTTTGGTACGGCGCAGGATTTAGCCAAAATGATGCAGTTTTTTGTGCAATTTGGAAGTTTCGATGGGAAACAATTGGTTTCAAAAGAAGTAGTCAAGGAGTTTACAAAAGTTCAATTTCCGGATAATGAAAATAGGAGGGGACTTGGATTTGATAAACCTTTATTGAATAACAAGGAAGTCGCCTTGAAAGACGCTTACCCAGCTCCAGGTGTTAGTCCTCAAAGCTTTGGTCATAGCGGATTTACGGGAACGTTTGTGTGGGCGGACCCAGAAAACCAATTGGTATATATTTTTCTTTCGAATAGGGTGTATCCTACTCGGGACAATAGAAATTTGTACACTTTGAATATCCGACCAACAGTACAGCAAGTATTTTATAAAGCACTGGAACAAAGTCAATCGTCTGATGCGCTGGAACGGCCTTAAAATGGATAAGGTATACGTTTTTAATTGGTATCTTTAAACTTCAAAATAAACTAATGGGATTACTGGTTTTTTACGCTGTTATTTCAATCTTTTTTTCTTTTCTATGTTCAATTTTAGAAGCTGTTCTTCTTAGTATTACCCCAACTTTTGTTAATGTCAAAAAAAGAGAAGGGAAAGCTTACGCAGAAACCTTGGAAGAACTTAAAAAGGATGTGGATAAACCACTGATTGCTATTCTCACCGTAAATACCATTGCGCATACCGTGGGCGCAATTTTGGTTGGGGTACAGGCAAAAGTAGCGTATGTTGAGCTATATGGTTCTGCTAAAAGCACCTTGTTCGGTATGCAGTTTTCGGAAGAACTTATGGTGGGTATCGTTTCTACGATTATGACTATTTTAATTTTAGTGGCATCTGAAATTATCCCTAAAACCATTGGTGCGACATACTGGAGACAATTGGCCAACTTTACGGCCAAAGCACTAAAAATAATGGTGCTAGCCTTAAAATACACAGGTTTACTCTGGATTCTGCAACTCTTTACCAAGTTAGTAGGCGGAAAAGGGCATCATGGAAGTGTTTTAAGTCGTGAGGATTTTACGGTCATGACAGATATGGCCCATGAAGAGGGTGTTTTTGAAAAGTCTGAATCTACCATTATAAAAAACTTGTTACGTTTTGATGAGGTTCTTGTAAAGGACGTTATGACGCCAAGAGCGGTGGTGAAGATTGCCTCAGATGCAACTACGATACAAAAGTTTTTTGAAGACAACCCTAAACTACGTTTTTCTAGAATCCCTATTTTTAACGAAAAAGTAGATAATATTACTGGGTTTGTGCTTAAAGACAACGTATACGAGGAGATTATCAATAAGAATGGGGATAAGCCCTTATCCGAATTACGAAGAGATATATTGATTACCCGCAGGAATACGCCTATTCCCAAGTTATTTGACATCTTCATTGCCCAAAGGGTTCATATTGCTTTGGTTATAGACGAATACGGATCTGTTGCAGGACTGGTAACTATGGAGGATATTATTGAGACCTTACTGGGACTTGAAATTATGGATGAAAGCGATAATATTGCTGATCTTCAGGTTTTGGCACGAAAGAATTGGGAGAACCGAGCCAAACAAGCTGGTATTATAGATAACACCCTAGACACACCAAAAGAAGAGTAATCATAAGTAGTATGGAGGAAGCTTTCATAAAAACACCACTTGGTGTTGCCAAAGTAGCCGGAGATGAATTGGGATTATCTTCCATATCGGTCTTGCACACCGATGAGAAACTCACCGAGATTGTTCCAGAGGTGTTGGAAGATGCCGTATACCAGCTCAATGAATATTTTGATGGTAAACGAACCGACTTTGATTTACTTCTCAATCCTACCGGAACTGATTTTCAGCAACGGGTTTGGAAGGGCTTATTGGAAATTCCCTACGGAAAAACGGTTTCATATTTACAATTATCAAAAACCTTAGGTGATGTAAAAGCGATTAGAGCTGTAGCAGCTGCCAACGGTAAAAATCCACTTTGGATCGTAGTTCCGTGTCATAGAGTTATAGGAAGTGATGGCTCACTTACCGGCTATGCAGGAGGCTTATCTCGTAAAAAATGGCTTTTAGAACATGAAAGTCCTGCAAAACAACAGTCTCTCTTTTAGAGTTTACCGACTACAGGGTTGGTAATAGCTTTACTTATGATTGACCTACTCCAAAAAGTGGTAGTTCATCGGTTATTTTAATTGTAACAACACTAGTTTTTGGATATACTTCTTTTGTAAAATAGACTAGTTGGTTTGTAATGCAATTTAAAGGGCCAATATAGAACATCCTTCCTTATTTTAGAATAAGTATTTTTATTGCCTTCTAAAACAACAGAGAATCTGCAGTTGTTTAGGGATTAGCTCGACTTCGTTTTTTGCACCATTCTTAAGGCTTTCTTTTAAAACATCGTTTTTCCTCGATTATAAAATAGAAACGGGAACACTAACATGTACTGAGCTGGCAATCCCAAAAAAGTGTTGGTATAGTAGCTATAACTTCAAGTTGGTATAAGAGGTTTTGATGACGTGAATTCTTGCCATATCAAAGAATTGTCATAAATTAAGGAACCTAATTTAGTACCATGCTGTATAAAATCAACTTAGAGTATATTCTATTTCTGGATATAGAAACGGTGCCACAACATAAGGATTTTAGTGTTGTCGATGAAGATACACAAGAACTTTGGGCACAAAAATCGAGTTATCAACGCAGAGACGGAGCTACACCTGAAGCGTTTTATGACCGTGCTGGGATTTGGGCAGAGTTTGGTAAAATTGTGTGTGTATCCGTAGGCTATTTTAAACCGGATGGAGAAACCAAATCATTTAGAGTAACGACCTTTAAAGGTGAAGAATCAAGACTACTTGAAGACTTTAAGGCCCTTTTGGAAAATCATTTTGGTTTGGCAAAGCACATGTTATGCGCACACAATGGTAAGGAGTTCGATTTTCCTTATATCGCAAGGCGGATGATTATCAATAGCATTTCCCTACCCTATCATCTAGACTTATTCGGAAAAAAACCATGGGAGGTCAACCATTTAGACACCATGGATCTCTGGAAATTTGGTGACTATAAAAATTATACCTCTTTAAAGTTATTAGCGAAGGTTCTCGGCATTGCTTCCCCAAAAGAAGATATTGATGGTAGTATGGTACGCGACGTATATTACAAGGATAAAAATCTAGATAGAATTGCACGTTATTGTGAGCTAGATGTGATTACTACCGCACAGGTGTTTCTCAGACTACGAAATGAACCACTTTTAAGAGAAGCGGAAATTAAACGAATAGGCAA
>CBDUKC010000093.1:0-11293 GCA_965367705.1 uncultured Maribacter sp.
GCGAATAATTTATCTGTAAGGAATGCAAAATTATCGGAGTATCTAACGAGATGTCCTAAGAGTTCATTTAAAAATGTGTACGCAATTAATATTGGAAAATATTTTAAGGTAGTATCAAAATATTTACGGTATGAAAAAATAGAAATCAGTAGCGTTACGAAATAAACACCTATGATAAAATTGGTCTTTATAAATTCTAGAAGCTCCGAGGACATATAAACTAAAATTCTGTTTTAGGTGGAGGGCCTGATCCGCTGCGGTTCAAAATCAAACTTTTACTATTATAGGAGTTTGAATTCGAAAAGAAATTAGGCACTATACTTGCCCTTGCTGTATTTGATTGTTCTAGTATTGAACCCATGCCTTTTTCCAGTTGATTGTCTTTCCAATCTATAACTAATTTGGGCTTGCCGTCATCCCCTATATAAAAACTATAATTTCCACCATCTTTTTCTAAAGTGGGTAGGAGAAAAAGAGAATTTTGTCTTGGGTGTACTACTTTTTTTCCATCTTTAAATGTATTTTCATCTGGGTAGTTGGCAAAGTACATTCGTAATTTCGTTACTTTTTTGACGCCGGCATTGGCAGCCTCTTGATCCACATAGGCGATGTAATTTTTGAGGGTTTCGTAATCGAAATCGACAAAGCGGGCAGCTTCAAACTTCGCTGAAGGGGACCTTTCTTTTGTTTCGTAGTTTTCTATCATAGGAATACGATGCTTACTGTAGTTGGTATAAATGGCATCGGCTTGTTGAATACTGATAATGTTTAGAGGAGCTTCAACCAAAGTTAGTTTTTCTTCTTGTTCTTCTGGTTGAGGCTTGGTTTTGTTGTTTTCGTTACAATTGGTAAATACGACAATGATAAAAAGGGTGATAAGCTTTAAAAGATATTTTGTGTTTTTCATAAAGTAGAGTACTAAGTTAAATTATATGACATAGGAAAATACGCGCGTAATAAGGGGAAGATTCTTTAATTTCCTTAAAGATATTCATTTTGATTGATTATCAGGTTGGTAGCTTATATTTTCTGAACAGCACAAAAAAATCCCGATTTCAACCGAAATCGGGATTTTAATATAAAGTTTAAGTAAAACCTACTGATTCATTGTCATCAAAAACTCCTCATTGTTTTTGGTTTGTTTAAAACGTTGTTCAATAAATTCCATCGCTTCAACAGGGTTCATGTCTGCAAGGTATTTACGCATAATCCACATCCGTTGTAAGGTGCTTTCGTCCAAAAGCATATCATCACGTCGTGTACTAGAAGATGTAAGGTCAATTGCAGGGAAAATTCTTCTGTTGGCAATCTTACGATCCAATTGAAGTTCCATGTTACCAGTACCTTTAAATTCTTCAAAGATTACCTCGTCCATTTTTGAACCGGTTTCCGTAAGTGCAGTGGCTATGATTGATAATGACCCGCCGTTTTCTATGTTACGTGCCGCACCAAAAAATCGTTTGGGTTTATGCAGTGCGTTTGCGTCTACACCACCACTTAAAACTTTTCCAGAGGCCGGTTGTACCGTGTTGTAAGCCCTTGCTAGTCTGGTGATGGAATCCAATAGAATAACTACATCATGACCACATTCCACAAGTCGTTTTGCTTTTTCCAAAACAATATTTGCAACACGCACATGTTCTGTAGGTTCCTTATCAAATGTTGAGGCAACTACTTCCCCTCTTACATTACGTTGCATATCGGTTACTTCCTCTGGTCGTTCATCGATAAGTAATATGATTTGATATACTTCTGGATGGTTGGCCGCTATTCCGTTGGCAATATCCTTTAAGAGCATAGTCTTACCGGACTTGGGTTGTGATACGATCATACCTCTTTGTCCCTTTCCTATAGGAGAAAACAAATCTATAATTCGAGTAGATATGGTACTTTGTCTTTCGGCTAGATTAAACTTCTCTTGAGGAAAAAGTGGTGTTAGGTGTTCAAACGAAACCCGATCTCTTACAATTTGAGGGTCTATGCCATTGATTTTGTTTACTTTAATCAAAGGAAAATATTTCTCTCCTTCTTTTGGGGGTCTTACTTGACCTAACACGGTATCCCCAGTTTTGAGTCCGAACAAGCGAATTTGAGATTGTGATACATAAATATCATCTGGAGATGATAGATAATTATAGTCGGATGATCTAAGGAAACCATAGCCATCTTGCATGATATCTAATACTCCTTCACTAGCGATAATGCTATCGAATTCAAATTCAGGTTCCTTATATCTATTTTTTAAGTCCTTGTCGAAATTGCTTTTATCGTGGCTGCTTCTAGGGTTGGGTTTTTTATTTTGGTTATTTTTTTGATTTTTACTGTGGGGGTTATTTTTTTGATTTTCGTTTTTACTTTCGTTCGACGCAGGTCTAGGTCTAGGTCTTGGCTTTCTGACTTCGGTAACTTCCCTCTTTTCGGATACTTTTTTTGGGGTTTCTTTTTGCGGGTCAGTTGTCGTGGTTGGTTCTGTTGCCTTCTCGACAGTTACTTCTTTAGCAACTTTTTTAGCTACTCTTGCCTTTGGTCTAGGTTTTGGAGTGTCTTCCGTTTTTTGCGGAATAACGGCCGCAGCTGCTTTAGGATTTGCGGCTTGCAGGTCTAAAATTTGATAGACTAAGTCTAATTTTTTTAGGGTCTTGAATTTTGGAACGTTAAGTCCCTTGGCTATTTCCTGAAGCTCAGGTAGCTTTTTTGATTTTAAATCTGAAATCTCAAACATTAAATGTAGAATAAATTATACGTGATTTGTACTGTAAGAAGTGTATTCGCTTTAAGGATATGCTTTTGGAAACGATTTTCCCTTGGTAAGTGTTATAACTGATAACGTCACAATAATACAAATTATTTTCAATAATAGACCGATATTTTTTAAAAAGACCTGTATTTTTGTAGCTTAATAGCAATAGTGAACAGATGATTCAAAGAATACAGACCCTTTATTTGGTTTTGGTAGCTGCAGTGGCAGGTATCCTTCCATTCTTTGTGAATCTATGGTCAGATGCAAATGGATTGGAGATTTATGCAGAAAGTGAGATTATTGTTTCCATTGCATTTTATATTTCTGGGGCTTTGGCCTTGTGGGCAGTTTTGTTATTCAAAAATAGAAAAAACCAGTTTGTTGTAAACAGACTGAACATGATATTGAATCTTTTTTTACTAGGATTTTTCGTTTACCGATCACTAAATTTATCCGGAGAGACCTTAGTCTCGGAGAAGGGTATTGGGATGCTGATTCCTGTATTTTCTATCGTTTTTTTAGTCCTTGCAAATAGGGCTATAAAGCAGGATGAGGATCTTATAAAATCTGTGGATCGTTTACGTTAAACCTAATATCTTAGTAGTATTAGTGCGTTAAACCCGGGGTAGTTCCCGGGTTTTTTATATTTCATGGCGTAGCCAGGAGTCCTAAAATCTGTAAATGCTACACGTTTAAATAGGTAGACTATTCCCGAGTAATAGATTTAACCTAAATGCGTACTTATAAGGCTCTTTGCCTCATACGCTTAGGTCCGTACCATAACCAAAACCCTGTTACCGTAAAAAGAAGTAAGGCCAGGCTCATTATGGTTGTGTATCCCAGCTTTATATAGCCTCCTGTATCCAAATAATTATCCAAAATGGATGCGTCATGTATGTTTTCAATTAAATCTGCACGCCTTTGGTCTATATGCAACAGGGCTCCCGTTGCACCATCTATCTGAATACCGTAATATTCGTCAAAGATAAATTTTGCAACTCCTTTGTCTTGTCTAATATCAATGCGGTCTAGCTGGATTCTAGACACAGTAGGAACTGCATTTTTTAAATAAATTTCTGCCTTTCCCTGGAGTTGGCTCAACGGTAACCATTCTTTTAGTTCCGTAGTTGTGCCTTTATAGGTTTTTGAGCCTAAAAGGTCTCCCGTATTTTTTTTCCAGCCAAGCAATAATCCTGTGCTTGCTACAATAAAAAAAAAGATAAATAGTGTTGCACCAGTTATTCGATGAACCTTCCTAAATATTCGAAGAATTTTCGCCTGTTTTTTTCTGCTCTGTTTTTTCTTCATTAAAAAATTTGAAATAAATAAGGATTTAACTTTGTAGTTTATCGTTTGTGTTAGAAAGGCTGCTAAATTATATAAATAAAAACGAAATGCTACCTGATAATAAGGGCATTTGAAGAGCGTAGTTCAACTAGATAGGATTATCGTTTGCCTAGTTCTATTACCTCTAGGTTTTTAATTTCCTCGTTTTCAATTTCAAAACGAAGCATAGTTCGCACATGATGAAAGCCATGTTTGCCACAGGCACCAGGATTCATATGAAGCAGTCCTAGTTTTTTATCCATCATTACCTTAAGTATATGTGAATGTCCACAAATGAATAGTTTTGGTGGATTCTTTTGTACTTCTGGACGTGTTCTTGAGTTGTATTTTGGAGGGTAACCACCTATATGGGTCATCAATACGTCCACACCTTCGCACATGAATCTGTTATCCAAAGGAAATTCTTTTTGTATCACGTGGTTATCGATATTACCAAAAACCGCACGTACGGGCTTTAGTTTGGATAACTTGTCTGTAACTGATAGGTCGCCAATATCACCAGCGTGCCATATTTCATCGGCTTGTTTGGCATATTTAAGTATGGCATCATCTAAATGGGAATGGGTATCCGAAAGAAGTAGGATTTTCGTCATAAGTTGTTATACTAAGCTAGATTTACGTTCGTCTTGTAAAATTGTTGGTGTTGTAAATTTCGTTATTTGGTGCCGGTGTTGGAATACGTTTGTCTTAGTTAGTTTTTACAAAAAAAGAAAATCGATTTAAAATTGCGAACCTCAAATACCAAAACTGGTAAAGCGCTCCTTTAAAACAGGAACTATTCATATCTTTGTTCTTTGCAAAATTAAGTTATCCTTTTGAGATATTTCATTCAATTTTCATACTTTGGTAAAGCCTATCACGGCTGGCAAAATCAGCCTAACGCAATTACGGTGCAGGAGGTGTTAGAGCGTGCACTTTCCGTTTTATTACGAGAAAAAATACAAGTTGTAGGAGCTGGTAGAACAGATGCTGGGGTACACGCTCGTGAAATGTATGCTCATTTTGATTTTGGGATCGTTACTAATCTGTTGGATTTGGCGTACAGGTTAAATGCCTTTCTACCCAATGACATAGCCGTAAAAAGTATTCATCCAATGATGGATGAAGCCCATGCTCGTTTTGATGCCTTTGAACGTTCCTATGAGTATTGGATCTGCGATAGAAAAAATCCTTTCTTTATGGAAGCAGCACATTATGTAAAGCACCCACTGGATATTTCGCTTATGAATAAAGCAGCCGAATTACTATTGGGTAAACAGGATTTTGAATGTTTTTCCAAATCAAAGACCGAGGTAAACAATCATTTTTGTGTTATTAAGAGTGCCCAATGGAGTAGAGAGGAGGAGTATATCGTATTCAGGATTACTGCGGATAGGTTTCTTCGAAATATGGTAAGAGCCATTGTTGGTACCTTATTGGATGTGGGAACGGGAAAAATCACCTTAGACAACGTTAAGGGCATCATAAAAAGCAAAGATCGCACAAGAGCTGGCGTTTCAGTACCTGCAAAAGGTTTATATTTAACGGATGTTACCTATCCCAACACTATTTTTAAAAAATGAGTAAAGATTCAGGAAAAGCATTTGATACTCGACTTTTCAAACGCTTAATAGCACATACAAAACCTTACCGACTTACATTTTATGGGGTTGCACTTGCCGCTATTCTTTTGTCGCTATTCGCAGTACTCACTCCGCTTATCCTAAAGCAAATTATTGATGATGCTGTTAAGGGTGCGGATGCTCAGAAACTGCTCTATCTTACTATAGCTATGTTGGCCGTATTGTTAGGCCAAGTATTGAGTCAGTTGAGTTTTAATTATTATGCCAATTGGCTAGGGGAGTCGGTGATCCGAGATGTGCGTATCAACCTCTTTCAGAAAATGTTAGGGTTTAAAATGAAGTATTTTGACACTTCTTCACTCGGCGTATTGGTTACCCGTGCAGTAGCAGATATGCAACGCATAGGAGAAATATTCAGTCAAGGTTTTTTTGTTATTGTTGCCGATTTGTTAAAAATGTTGGTTGCGGCCGGGGTTATGCTATTTATTAACTGGCGTTTGGCACTTATTGTTTTTGCTGTTTTACCTTTGATTTTGTACGCTACCCGTTTATTTCAAAAAGCGATGAAGGTAGCTTTTACTGAGGTTAGGGCAGAGGTTTCTAATCTTAACTCCTTTGTGCAGGAACGGATAACAGGAATGCGTATAGTACAACTGTTTACACGAGAAAAAATAGAGAGTGAAAATTTCAGGAAAATCAACGAAAAGCATAAAAATGCTTGGCTAAAGACAGTTTGGTATAACTCTATTTTCTTTCCTATAGCCGAAATTGTTTCCTCCATAACCCTAGGTTTAATTGTGTGGTACGGTGGTTTGCAAAATGTTGCCGGTATTACAGATGACGTTGCGGGTACAGTTTTTGCATTTATCATGTTAATTGATCTTCTTTTTAGACCCTTAAGACAAATTGCCGATAAATTCAACACCCTGCAAATGGGAATGGTCGCTGCCAATAGGGTATTTAAGATATTGGATACGGATAGTGCTATTGACGATTTAGGTCAAATTGAAAAATCAACGATAAAGGGAGATATTACATTTACAGATGTGCGTTTTGGTTATTTGGAGGATGAAGAAGTACTCCATGGTATTTCTTTTGATGTTAAAGCAGGGGAAACTATCGCAATTGTTGGCGCGACCGGTGCTGGGAAATCAACCATCATTAACCTTCTGAATCGATTTTATGAAATCAACTCTGGGGTTATCAGCGTAGATGGCACTGATATAAAGAATTACAAGTTAGCTTCTCTTCGATCTCACATTGCGGTTGTCCTACAAGATGTTTTTTTGTTTGCGGATACTATTGCCAATAATATTTCGATGAAGAATCCGAACATTGGTATTGCAAATATAGAAGCTGCTGCGAAAGCTATAGGGGTGGACGAGTTTATTTCCAGCCTACCTGGTGGTTATGCGTATAATGTAAAGGAACGCGGGAGTATGCTCTCTAGTGGTCAACGTCAATTGATTGCATTTTTAAGGGCCTATGTAAGTAACCCAAGTATTTTAGTTCTGGACGAGGCTACATCTTCCGTTGATACATATTCTGAACAACTGATACAAAAAGCGACAGACAAAATAACGGAAGGACGAACCTCAATAGTAATCGCACATCGTTTGGGTACGATTAAAAAGGCGGACAAGATTATTGTTATGGATGCCGGTAAAATAGTTGAGATAGGGACGCATAAAGAATTGTTGAAAAAAGAAGGTTACTATAACAATTTATACGAAGCACAGTTTTTGGCAGAGGAAGTAGCTTAGGGTTATCAAAAGAAAATCACCTTGGTTACTCGATATCGTATTCGTTTGATTGATTATAATTCATGCTCCGTGAATCACACTAAATCTTGTTTTAGCATCGTACCCAGTTGGGTAAGCGAATCATACAAAACAAATTCCCCATTTTTAATGTAGGATATCAATCCGGTCTCCTCACTTACTACGATACAGAGTGCGTCTGTCTTCTCCGTAATTCCAACGGCGGCCCTATGTCGTAACCCAAATCTTAATGGGATATTGCGTTCGTTGGAAACAGGTAAAATAACCCTAGTAGCTACGATATAATTGTCAACAATTACTGCTGCACCATCGTGTAAGGGACTGTTCTTGTAAAAAATACTTTCTATGATCGGTTGGGTGATTTCTATATTCATTCGATCACCAGAACTTTTAATAAAATCCAAGGAGTTGTTCCGCTCTAGCACCAAAATAGCACCGGTCTTGGAACTGGCCATTTTATCACAGGCCTTTAAAATCGCATCTACGTCTATAGGTGTAGTAAGGCCTTCCTGTTTTAAAAATTTAAAATGTTTGATGAAATTACGTTTATTGGCGAAGTTCGTAGAACCTATCATTAAAAGGAATTTTCGTATCTCTTGTTGAAATACAATAATCAAAGCGATAAGGCCTACCTGCATAAATGCACCTACAATACTACTAATCATTTCCATTCCTAAAAGCTCGGTAAGCTTCCAAAATGCCCAAACGATAACGATGCCGATAAAGATGTTGATAGCGACCGAACCGCGAACTAGTTTGTATACGTAATACAAAAGCACGGCCACCAGTACGATATCTAGAATATCGGTAATTTTAAAATCAATAAAATTAAAAAAATCCAATGAATGCCGTTTTTGTAAAATTAACAAAATTTGAGGTAGAACAACGGAGTAAACTTTTAAGATGTAAGTTGCTCATAAAGTTTTACACATTCTACGGCTTCTTTCACATCATGTACGCGCAAAATGTTCGCTCCTTTTGTGAGAGAAATCATATGTAGTGCGGAAGTTCCGTTTAATGCATTTGCTGCGTCAGTTTCTAAGAGTTTGTAAATCATGGATTTTCTACTGACCCCTACAAGAATAGGTAAATCCATAACCTTTAGGCTATCCATTTGTTGTAAGAGTTGATAGTTCTGTTCCAAGGTCTTTGCAAATCCAAATCCGGGATCTATGATTACGTCATTAATCCTTTTTTCTCTAACTAGTGCAAGCCTTTGAGAAAAGAAAAGCAAGATATCTTGCACGAGGTGTAGGTAATCTGTTTGCTGCTTCATGGTTTTTGAGGTGCCTCGCATGTGCATCATTATGTAAGGCACCTGCAATTCCGCTACCGTATCCAACAGTGAGTCATCCCTAAGCCCTGCAGATATATCATTTATGATTGCCGCTCCCCGTTCAACACACTCCTTTGCTACTTTTCCTCTAAACGTATCTACGGACAACAAGATTCGGGGAAAATGCTTCAGAACTAGTTCTACAATAGGAGTAATACGTTTTAATTCTAATCCTTCGGAAACCTCATCAGCACCCGGTTTTGAGCTGTAGGCTCCGATGTCTATAAAAGTGGCACCTTCAAGCAACATTTTCTCAACGTGTTTCAAAACGGATTTTTCGTCCTTGAATTTACCACCATCGAAAAATGAATTGGGAGTAATGTTTAAAATGCCCATTACCTTGGGTGTTTTTAAATTAATCAGCTCTCCTTTGCAGTTGATAGTCATGTATCTATTGCGTTAAGGTGCGGGGTGGCACCGAAGTTTAAACCTAGGGTCTTGATGGTTACAAAATTTTAGGCGAAATTTACACAAATTACAAGAAGTACATGCAAGCAACAGCGGAACAATACGATTCGGTAATTAAAATTTGTCGCGAGTTATACCAAAAGAAAATGCTGGATTACGGCTGTGCTTGGCGCATTTTACGTTTACCGTCATTGACAGATCAAATTTTCATAAAGGCGCAACGTATCAGAGGACTACAAGAAAACGAAGTGCATAAAATAGATGAGGATGAAAAGTCTGAGTTTATAGGAATTGTAAATTATGCTATCATGGCATTGATTCAGCTAGAGCTTGGTGTTGCAGATCAGCCCGATTTAGAATCGGAAAAAGCTATTGCTCTTTATGACAAACACAGCACCGAAACCAAAGAGCTAATGCTCAATAAAAATCACGATTATGGAGAAGCATGGCGCGATATGCGGGTGAGTTCCTTAACCGATTTAATACTACAGAAATTATTAAGAGTAAAGACTATTGAGGACAATAAGGGTAAAACCTTGGTCAGTGAAGGTATTGATGCTAATTATCAGGATATGATTAACTATGCCGTATTTGCTTTGATACATTTAGGTTTGGCTAACAAAATTGCATAAGGGTATGAGATATAGTATTGGATTGGTTCGAGTTTTTGTTGGGGTGCTTTTTATCGTTAGTGGTTTTATAAAGCTTAATGATCCTGTAGGCTTCTCTTTTAAGCTGGAAGAATATTTTAGCCCAAGTGTTTTAGATCTGTCTATTTTTATACCATATGCCTTGGCAATATCCATCTTGGTGGTCATTTTAGAGGTGATTCTTGGAGTAATGCTGCTCATTGGGTTTAAGGTCAAATTTACCCTTTGGAGCCTTTTAGGAATGATTGTTTTCTTTACGTTCTTAACATTTTATTCAGCCTATTTTAATAAAGTTACAGATTGCGGTTGTTTTGGGGATGCTATTAAATTGACCCCTTGGGAATCTTTTACAAAGGATATTATATTACTGGTACTTATACTCATATTATTTTTTGGTAAAACATATATTACCCCTTTGGTTGGTCCAACGGTCAAAAAAATTATCATGGCCCTATCTCTGCTAGCCTGTGCAGGATATGCCTATCATGTATTGAATCATTTGCCTGTTATTGATTTTAGGCCTTATGAAATAGGAAAGAATATTGAGGATGGTATGGGTGTGCCTGAGGGCGCGCCAAAGGCTATTTACGATTATGCCTGGGAGTTTAATGTAAACGGAAAGCAAGAAGTAATTGTGACTAATGGTGATTATCCAACCGTAGACGGGGAGTTCATTGGTGTTGAAACAACAGAGGTTCAGAAAGGGTATGAACCGCCAGTTCATGATTTTACCATTGAGCAAGACGGGGAAGATTTTGCGCCGTCCCTCCTGCAAGAGCCTAAGTTGGTTATGGTGATAGCTTATGACTTACGTAAATCCAATACGGCCGTTTTTTCGAAGATCAAGAGTATTTCAGATTCGGCTCTGGTGAAGGGCTATAAGGTCATTGGGATGTCCGCTTCAGGACCCGATCAGACAGCTGATTTAGTTGCTGAGTTTGGACTGGATTTTAATTTTTACTTTACAGATGAAACCACGCTGAAAACTATTGTTAGGTCCAATCCCGGTGTGTTAGTCTTAGAGAAAGGGACTATAAAACAAAAAGTGCATTACAACGATTTGCAAGAATTGATATTTGAATAAATTGATTTTCGATCTAAAACAAGAAATAATTAGTATCACAAACAATATATAATATGAGAAGTAAAATAGTAGCAGGGAACTGGAAAATGAACAAAACGTTAGCGCAAACAGAAACACTTTTATCTGAACTTGCTGCAAAATTACCGGATACCGATGCTGAAGTAATGGTGGCTCCAACCTATGTTAGTTTGGTAGGTGCCGTGCATACTTTGCAAGCCTCGAAGATAGAGGTTATAGCTCAAAATATGCATTTTGCAGAAAGTGGCGCTTATACTGGTGAAATCTCTGCGGATATGCTATTAGATATAGGTGTTGATACTGCAATCATAGGACATTCAGAAAGAAGAGCTTACTTTGGTGAGACAGATGAAATTTTGGCTAAGAA
>CBDUKC010000094.1:0-11278 GCA_965367705.1 uncultured Maribacter sp.
GCACTAGTCATTGGTAACTTCTTGCCACTCCGCAATAAATAGATTGGTGTCACGGGTGCCACCATTATTTCGATTACTGGAGAAGGCCAAGTATTTTCCATCATTTGAGAATACGGGAAAGGCATCAAAGGTTTCGCCATGCGTTACTCGTTCTAAATTCTTACCATCAACATCAATAAAGTATAGATTGAAAGGAAAGCCTTTTTCTGCCTCAAAATTACTGGAGAATAATATTTTTTCACCTGAAGGGTGAAAAAACGGACTCCAATTTGCGTTACCTAAAAAAGTTAATTGGGTAAGATCGGAACCATCTGCGTTACAGATAAAGAGCTCCATATCGGTAGGTTCTACAAGTCCTTGCGCTAATAAGTCTTTATATTCTTTAATGGCTTCAGGTGTTTTTGGACGCGATGCTCTAAAAATCAATTTACTGCCATCGGGCGAGAAGAATGCGCCGCCATCGTAACCAAGTTCATTGGTAATCTGTTTTACATCGGTGCCATCCAAATTCATAGTATAGAGTTCCAAGTCACCACTCCTGTCAGAAGTAAACACAATTTTATCGCCTTTTGGAGAAACGGTAGCTTCTGCATCGTACCCAGGTTCGTTCGTCAATTGTGCGGTAATGTTCCCCTCAAGGTCTGCTACAAAAATGTCAAAGGAGTCGTATACTGGCCAAACATAGTTCCCGTTTTTTCGCAAGGGCACATCAGGACATTCCTTGTCCACTAAATGTGTAGAACCATATACGTAGTGTTTATTGTCCGGCATAAAATAAGCACAAGTGGTGCGTCCCATTCCGGTGCTGATCATAGGTGGTTTTGTATCTTTAAAATTCTCTTCAATATTCATCAAGAACATTTGATCGCACTCCATTCCCCATTCCTTATTGTTGGATTGAAAAATCATTTGTTGATCGTCCCAACTCCAATAGGCTTCGGCATTATCTCCGCCAAAAGTTATTTGCCGAATGCTTTTAAAGTACTTTTCCTCAGGATAAATAAGGGTGTCACTACCGGCCATTAACGATTGAGCTTCTTTTGGGGTATCAACCACAGGTTTCGTTTCGGTTTTACAGCTCGTAATTATAAATAGAAGGAACAAAACAAAAGGAATTCTCATTTGATATGTATTTTTGAGTAAAAATAAAGGCTATGGCTCGTATAATTACCATGTTACTCGTGATTTTTACTATTTCGGTTTCTTGTAAAAAAGAATTACCTAAAAAAATAAGCTTACAGGAGGATATTTCCTTTTTGGCGAACGATAGTTTACTAGGTCGTGAAACGGGTACTCCAGAGGAGCTGGTGGCTGCAAAGTACATACAACAACGTATGGAAGGGATAGGCTTACTCCCTAAAGGAAATGCAGGTACGTATTTCCAGACCTTTACGTTTAAACCAAAGACCGACCCGCATACCGAGGCGCAATTTGTTTCGGGAGACGGCACCATTACCGGCACCAATGTTATGGGATATATTGATAATAAGGCAGATAAAACAGTCATCATAGGCGCTCATTACGATCATTTAGGCATGGGTGGTGAAGGTTCATTGTACGCAGAAGGAGCCGCTATACACAATGGTGCAGATGACAATGCCAGTGGTGTGGGTGTTATGCTGCAACTAGCAGAACGCTTGAAGGATAGCCTTCCAAGCAGTAATTATCTTTTTATTGGTTTTTCTGGTGAGGAAATGGGCCTTTTAGGCAGCAACTACTTTTGCAAAAATCCAACGATTGATTTTAATGTTGCCAATTACATGATCAATATGGATATGGTGGGCCGTTTGCGTGAAGACAAAACGCTCTCCATAACGGGAACCGGAACGGCACCCATTTGGAATCAAGTGTTGAACAGTAGCAACCCAGGTTTTAAATTGGTGTTGGGTGAATCCGGAATGGGGCCTAGTGACCACACGTCATTCTATTTGCAAGATATTCCCGCCTTACATTTTTTCACAGGGCAGCATGAAGACTACCACAAGCCCTCGGACGACTCCGAAAAATTGAACTACGAAGGAATGAAAATGATTGGCGACTATGTTATGGCGGTTATTTCCGAATTGGATGACGACCCTAAACTTTCTTTTAGACCTACCAAGAACGAAAGTGAGGAAGTACCTCGCTTTAAGGTGGGACTAGGCGTTATGCCAGATTACCTTTTCGACGGCGAGGGCATGCGTATTGATGGTATTACGGAAGATAGGCCTGCCTCCGTTGCCGGCCTCCAAAAGGGGGATATCGTGATTCAGTTAGGAGATAGCACGGTTGTGGATATGATGAGTTATATGCGTGCCTTATCCGCCTTTGAGGAAGGCAACACTGCGAAGGTAGTTGTGGATAGAGACGGAAAAAAAGTAGAAGCTGAAGTGAAGTTTTAGGAACCCGTTATGCTGATGGGCTTATAAAATTTATAAGGACGGCTACCAGGTTAGAGGACTAGAAATTTTAATTAAACCTGATGTTTAAGTCAATACGTCATACCTCAATGTCATATTTAGAGTGGTCGAAATGTTTATGGATTCAAAATGCCCTTAGGTACCAACTTGAACGTATGTATGAATACGGTAGGTGCTCTCAAAAGGATCTTTAGATTTTCCTTAAATTTGCCATCCGAAAAGAAAAAGATAATAACATGCCCAAAATAGGCGACATACAATTACCCGACTTTCCGTTATTGCTTGCCCCAATGGAAGACGTGAGCGATCCTCCATTCCGAGCGCTATGCAAAGAGCAGGGCGCGGATGTTGTATACACAGAGTTTATTTCTTCCGAGGGCTTAATTCGCGACGCTGCAAAAAGCGTAATGAAGTTGGATATTTATGAAAAAGAACGCCCAGTAGGGATTCAGATTTTTGGAGCCAATTTAGAATCTATGTTGCAATCGGTAGAAATTGTTGAAAAATCAGGACCGGATATTATCGATATTAATTTTGGCTGCCCTGTAAAAAAGGTAGTTTCCAAGGGTGCAGGAGCAGGTATTTTAAAGGATATAGATTTAATGGTTTCTTTGACCAAAGCTATGGTCGAGCATACCAAACTTCCCATTACGGTAAAGACTCGCTTGGGTTGGGACGATGATTCCATAAAAATTGTTGAGGTAGCCGAACGCTTGCAAGATGTAGGCTGTAAGGCTATTTCCATTCACGGTCGTACACGCGCGCAGATGTATAAGGGGAATGCCGATTGGAAACCTATTGCCCAGGTAAAAAATAATCCACGAATGCATATTCCTGTTTTTGGTAATGGCGACGTTGATTCGCCCGAGGCTGCTGTAAAAATGCGAGACGAATATGGATTGGATGGTGCAATGATAGGTAGGGCTAGCATTGGCTACCCTTGGTTTTTTAGGGAAGTGAAACATTATTTTCAAACAGGAAGTCACCTGGCTCCTCCAACAATGGAAGAACGAGTAGATGCTGCTAGAAGACATCTGCAAATGTCCATAGCTTGGAAAGGGGAAAAATTAGGTGTTTTTGAGACCCGTAGGCATTACACCAATTACTTCAAAGGCATCCCGGACTTTAAGCCTTATCGTATGAAAATGGTTACCAGTGATGAATCTGTTGATGTATTTGCAGTTTTTGATGAAGTGCTACAGAAATTTGGTGATTTTGAGTTTTCAACCCTGTAGTGCTAAACTATAATCAGCATTAGTTTTTTTGACTCTATCGATGGATGGTGCAGAGTGACATTACAAATATATCCGACTATAATTTACAATACAGTAAGTGTAGAGTTAAGGGAGTTTAACCAATTTTTTATTGATTCTGCTGCTCGCAATTTTTGAGGCAATAATTCCTAGCACCAAGATTGTACCGAGAACGATACCTATATTAACCACTTGAAACTCTACTGGATATGCAAGTGTTTGCGTAATCTTTAGCCAGGCAAAAGTCAATTGTGACCATATCAATAAAGAGCCTATTAGCACACCTATAGTGCCGCCTATCGCCGTTACCAGTACCCCCTGCACAAAATAGATACGCCTTAATTCTTTAATGGTAGTTCCAAGGCTGTAGAGCGTTTTAGAGTTTTGCTGTTTGTCTAAGATCATCATGATAATTGCCCCAACCACATTAAATAAAGCAATAATAAGAACTAGCGTAAAAACAAGGTAGGTAGCCACATTCTCTGTATTCAGCATTTTATAGAGGGTGCCGTTGAGCTCTTGCCTGTTCTTAAGGATGACTGAATTATTGAGACTGGTCAGGATGTCTTCCCTAACTTCTGCTTCGGTAGCGCTATCACTTAGTTTAAAGTTGATACCAGAGTATTGGTTCTTTTCCTTTTCCAAAAGCGCCTGCGCCAAGGGTAAATGCGCAAACACATATTTGTTGTCTAAGTCAGCCTCTACGGCGTATACGCCTCCAATGACCATCGGTAATTGATTATATAAGGCGCTAGTACTACTTATACTTTGCGGCGAAATAGAACCTTCACCTGGCTTAAAGGCGTAAATCTGCATTGGGCTTCTAAACTGGTTGACTGTAACACCTAAAATATTTAGTATACCTATCCCAGAAACAACTTGTTGTTCGTTTATGGTCCAATCCCCAAAATAGATGGTGCTGTCCACGCCAGTGACTTTGGTATAATTGGAATCTATGCCTTTTAGGTAGGCAATATGGTTTTTGCCTCTGTGTTCCAAATATACTTTCTCCTCTATTTCTTTAGAATAATAGGCAATACCCTTTATAGCTGAAAGTTTAGTTTCTTGTTCCGGGCTCAGTGTAAAGAACTTTCCGGTTGCCGGTATTGCTTTTAACTCTGGATCAAAAGAATTGGTAAAGGAAAGGCTAAAGGTTTTGAGACCAGCAAAGCCAGAAAGCACAATAAAAAGTGCCGCGGAACCAATAACGATTACTAGGAACGTAATAAAATTTATAATGTTCACAGCGTTTTGGCTGCTCTTGGAACGTATATACCTCTTGGCTATGTAGAGCGGAAAGTTCAATCCTTAGGATTTTTTTCTTTTGGCCAGTAAGTCCCGATTTTCTATTGGGTTTTCCTCCCTTTTCAGCGATTTTTCTATTTTTTCAATATAGTCCAAGGAATCATCCAAGTAAAACAGTAGCTCTGGAACACGACGTAATTGGTTTCGTGTGCGCTGACTAAGCTCGTGTTTGATTAAAGGCTGATTGGATTTTATACCCTCCATAAGTTCGTTTGCCTTGTCATTAGGAAAAATGCTGACATACACTTTCGCAATAGAAAGGTCGGTAGTAACCGCAACCTTGGATACGGATATTAGGGTACCTTTGAGGCCACCCGCTATGGCTGCTTTCTGCAGTATGTCTACAATATCCTTTTGGATGACTCCTCCTATTTTTCGTTGTCGTTGCGTTTCCATTCTACAAAAATACGCAGAATAATGTATCTTCGATACTATTGGCATATATACAGAAGAAAATTCCGCATGAAGAAAATAGAACACATAGGAATTGCAGTTAAAAACTTAGAGTCTTCCAATCATCTGTATGAGAAATTATTAGGGGTGGGCCCTTATAAACAAGAGGAAGTAGCCTCCGAAGGGGTAAAGACCTCATTTTTTAAGAACGGCCCTAATAAAATAGAGCTTTTGGAAAGTATGAGTGCAGATGGCCCCATAGCCAAATTTTTGGAAAAGAAGGGCGAGGGCGTACATCATATAGCCTTTGCAGTTGACAATATTGTAGAAGAGCTGGCAAGGCTCAAAAAAGAAGGATTTATTATTTTGAACGAAATCCCTAAAATAGGGGCTGATAACAAATTAGTAGCCTTCGTACATCCTAAAAGTACCAGAGGGGTTTTGGTTGAGCTATGCCAAGAAATACCTGCTAAGTCTTAATTAATATTCGACCAGGACTTCGGTATAGCAAGAGTATTATTTATAATCCTATATGCTTTTTTGTTTGTGTTGATTAAAAATAAATGGTAATATTGCAACCGCAAATTGCGGGTCCTATAGCTCAGCTGGTTAGAGCACCTGACTCATAATCAGGGGGTCCATGGTTCGAGCCCATGTGGGACCACACTTAATTATCATAAAGTCCTTATTTACAGCAATGTAAGTAAGGGCTTTTTTAATTTGTGCCGACATAGGACTAGAATCAATGTTGCATAACAAGCCACAATTTGAAGGCTATAAAGGGAAAAGAATAATGCTTGTTGCTTGTAAACCCAGCCATGCCCCTATTTTTCGTAAAATGGCCAAGATGAAGAGTTTTAGATTAGTGCGAGGGTTCTTCTGCAAACCTTACCCTTAGTCAGATGAACGATTATCGTAGACAACGGTATATATCGTTGGCATTTGGTGATGGATTATTTGAAGGATTGAAAATGAAAAAATCTAGTTAAGGCCCTATAAAATGGAACAACCTGGTTAATTCTGCCCTACGCGATACGTAATGCGCCTGTTGGTGATGACACTAGCTCTTACCGTTAAGGTCACCGTTGCAGTATCACAAAGCACACTTCGGTCACGGAAAAGAATGCTACAAAACGAAGCAAAGTTTCTACCGGCATTGTCCATTTGGTCCCCTACCGTAATAGCAGTGGCAAGACTGGCATCTAAGGGCGAAAATGGAGGCGCCACGGCATAGGTTGTCACCGTTCCGTTGGCGTCATAGGTTACCTCACCAGTAATTTCATTGTAAATTACCGAATAGGGATTGTTGCCGCTTAAAAACCTGCCAAAATCTAGCGTATAGGTTTGTTGAAGGCCTGTGGTACCATTGATTACGGTTAAAGACATACCCAAATCATTCGCCCTAATATGATATAAACTAAAATTGCCGGCATCCATAAGGCGGGCTTGGCTTTCTTGATCGCGGTATTCAAAAGCAACCTCAAAACTGGTAAAATTGAAAATACCGCCCGTATTGGGGATTAGCAAATCCAGACCAACATTACCCCCTGTGCTGCCACTAGGAATATGCACGCCACATTCTATGGGTACCGCATTCGGATTAATGGACGTTGCATCGGGCCCAACGGTTGCATCGGTAAGGGTGGCTGTATCAAAATCAAATCGGGAGACTAGTTCACTAGGCGTACCGTTGTCACAGACTTCATAGGTAAACGTATCGGTGCCCAAAAAATTAGAGTTGGGCGTATAGGCAAAACTGCCATCCGTATTTAGAATCAAGTTTCCAGAACCCACATCAACAATGGGCGTTGAACGAATACTCATACTTGCATTGCCATCAACATCAGTATCATTACCTAGAATACCATTTGTTGCATTGATGGTTCTTGGAACATTGTAGCCCACCAGATAATCATCAGCAATGGCAACTGGAGCTGAATTTTGGGCAGTTGCCCTTTGGCCACTTCCTAGGAAAACCAAAACGGCAAACAACTTTAACGGTAGGATAACTTTGAACGCGTCTATCATTAGATTGCTAAAATTAACAGATTAGGAACGGACGACATTAAAAATGTTGTAATCCATACAAAATGCGTTGTAAAGTTCATTTTAAGGGCTGTTTTAAGGCAGTCTCGTATTTACAAACGGACAAATTTTATCGAATGGCCGGCCTTCCTTGGTCTAAAAACGCAACCCATTAACCCGTTTCCCTGCAGGGAGACCACAGCAATAAACAAAAAGCTTCCGAAATCTCGGAAGCTTTTTGTTTTTGTAAACCCTAGCCCAAAGTGTTTAGTTGCAGCTAGGAATAGTTCTGTAACTATCTAAACCTAGGACAAATTAGGTTCTAACATCATCTCAAAAATCTAACTATGTATGGATATTTTATAGGGAAGGAATTTTGATATTATAGTTAGTTTTAAAAGCATCTATGTAATGGGATGGTCATATTATAAACGCTTCAAGACTTAGTCAAATACCGTATTAGAATCCTTAGATGGGCCTTCAAATTTTCTTAGGTAAACGAACATACCGTTTTTTGTTTTTCCTTTCTCAAAATCTTCCTGCGTCATGTCTGGATTCATTTGGCTGTAATGACATTTGATTGAATGGAATGCCTTGTCCAAATCTTGTTGGGTATACGAAATTTTAGTTTTTAAATACCTGCTAGATTGCCCTCGCAATATTTTGCCTTCACTGTCTTCGATGCTCTCAGATGGAGTGCCATAATAAAAGAGAGACATTGGTTTCTCCCAGTCTTTGCTTAGAAAGACCTGCGTTACAGATGCACCTATTAACCGATGGTCCATGTGGGTAGAGCCACCATCTGGCCCCCAGGTAATTATAACGTCAGGCTGTTCTTTTTCAACAATACCGTAAAGTTCTTTTATCATTGCTCTGGCATGTGGCACGTGGCCATCATATCCTTCAGCAGCTCTTAATTGGTCATGATAGTCCAAGTGGGTAAGGGCTACCCCTAGTTTTTCGGCAGCACATCTCATCTCATCTTTTCTGGTAGCCACTAAGGTCTCTCCCGCTTCATGATCATGGTAGTCATTTGTACCTAGCCTGCCATCGGTAACGATAACCAGATGTACTTTCGCGCCCTCCCGAACGTACTTGGCCAAAATTGGAGCTACGGTACTTTCATCATCAGGATGCGCAAATACAGCTAAAATAACCTTGCCTTCATGGGGTTTCTGACTCCATATCCCGTTGGATTGAAAAAGAAATAGTAAGCATATAGTACATAGAAAAACGGAGGGGATATTTGATGCAAAAAAATAGTCTGAAATTTTCATAAGGTCTTGTTTTGGGTTATCGAACCGATGTACTATAGTTTCTGGCTGCATGGTTTAAATTTAAAGATAGTAAATGATATCTAAATTATATATAGAATAGCACTAAGTATAAGTGGGGTAGAAACGAAATTCTTTTGCTAAACGATAAAGGAAGCTTTTATAGGCTAAATAACCCTATTAATTCGCTTTTATGATGAAATAGAAAAAAGATTTCGGAGGTTACATTGTCAAATCGTACCTTACATTTAAATTTTAATAACATGAACAATAGAGGTTTAGCAGGTACACTACTACTGTTTTTTCTTATTGCCAACCTAGGCAATGCGCAAGTGGAACTTAAGCTGTGGGAAGACGAAAAAAAACCGTTTTATAAAGAGAACAATCTTGTAGAGTTTGAAAAAGAGGCTTGGGGCACAAAGGCGGTAGGGAATATTACCGAACCAACGCTTACTATCTATCAAGCTGAGGGGCAAAATACAGGCAAGGCAGTCGTTATAATTCCTGGAGGAGGGTATGAATTGGTGGCCATGTATCATGAAGGATATGAATTGGCAGAACTACTTGCTAAAAATGGAATAACAGCTGCTGTTTTAAAATACAGAATACCTAATCCAAAATCATCCAATGAACCACACTTGGTACCGTTATCCGATGCCAGAAAAGCGCTTAAAATAATGCATCAAAAAGCGGACGTTTATGGTATACATACCAATGAAATAGGAGTTGTTGGTTTTTCTGCAGGAAGCCATTTAGCAACAGTGCTGGCGCTTTGGAAAAGTGATGAGCAAATGGAAAACCCAGACTTTACCGGCTTAATATATGGGGTTACCGATTTAAACGAAGGGAATAAGGGCTGGTTGGAAAGCAACTTGTACCACAGAAAGATGACAGAAGAGGAGGTCATTCAGAATACATTGCTTAATCTGATAAATAAGGATACACCGCAGGCTTTTTTAGCGCATGCTGTAGATGATGATTCGTGCCGTTTAGAAGAAACTACGATATATGCTCAAAAGCTTTTGGCACAAGGGGTTTTGGCCGAAACACATATTTTTCCGAAAGGAGGGCACGGCTTTGGCGTTGGCGCTGCTTCCGATGGTACGGATCAATGGGTAGGCTTGTTTGTGAATTGGTTAAAGCATAGTACGTTTTAGGTTGTACCGCTCAATAGGTTTTCATCCTTATAAGGTAGCTACTACATGTAAATACCAAAAAACAAACGGCATAACTTACAAAGTAGTGCCGTTTGTTTAGAGTCTCCTTATTCCCATATTGAGAACACCAATCTATAGTTATAAAACTGGAGTCAACACGATATTTCTGTAGGCAACATTGCCATGATCTCCTTGCAGATAAATTGGACCTGGCGCAAATACATCTGGGCTCATAGCCCCTCCTGTTGGACCATGCACCGCTTTGTTGTCAATGATTTTCTTTCCATTCAATACAACGGTTACATGACGGTCTACTAGCGTTATATCTAATGTTTGCCATTCACCGCCTTGTTTTTCTGCAGCTTCAGTGGGTGTAATACGGCTGTAGAGCGCACCCATATTGTGACTATCTAAGGGAGAACCATAAGAATCCACTACTTGTATTTCATATAGCCCTCGAAGAAAAATTCCACTATTATGCCCTTTTGGAACGTTGACCTCCAACGTTAAGTTAAAATCACTGAATTCCGCTTCAGTACGCAAGTTTCCGTATGACAGATACGTTCCATCTTCTGGTTGCACGGGATCATTCTGTAGGGTGCCGTTTACTATTTTAAAGCCATTGGCTTTTTTTGGGTCAATAGGTCGCCATCCTTCTGTATTCTTCCCATTAAAAAGCGTTACCGGTTTGCCATATGTAATATTAGCCAAATCAGGAGCAGGTCCTACTGGAGGCATCCGTTTTCCGCTAAAAGTACTTACTTGTTCGCCAGTTCCATCCCAAGCTGGTCCGGTCATAGTACCTGAAATATTTTCTCCTGTTTTGGTCATACGCAAGGTCCAGGTTCTTATATGCGTACGTTCTTTCTCCTTGTTTCCTTTTTCATGTACCTTTTCACCAGTACGCGTAACGACTAAGGTATTGTCGTCGACAACATAGATATCGGAAACAGGCAAAACACTGCCGCCAATCCATAATAATTCTCCGTCTAAAAATCCTTGGTTTTCGTGGACGTGGAGCCAAGCAACGCCACCACCTTCTATAGACATACCCCACATGCCAATAAAGCTGTTTTCTGATTCATAAGCCTTAGGGCAGGAGGTTGTAGCAAAAACGATTGTAGTGGTTAACAAAAGCGTTAAAAAGGAAAGCGATAATTTTTTCATGATTTTAGTTCGTTTACTGATTTCGAAAAGGAAACCTATTGATAATCACTATTGTTATAAAAGTAAGCTTTTAATTTATTTTTACATACTTCAGTTTAAAAATGGTCTAGCTTGGCTGATCGTTTTAGTAAAACTATAAGTAAATCATGCCAAATATCCCGTGTGATGTATAGCGTTATTGTTGCGTATCAAGCGCTATTATTACTTGTGTTAATTCGTTTTTGTTACTTCTGCACTAACGCCTTCAAAGGTCATCTTCACTGGTTTTATAGTGCCATCTTCATTAAACTCCATCACATCCAAAC
>CBDUKC010000095.1:0-11183 GCA_965367705.1 uncultured Maribacter sp.
TCCAAAACAATCATGTTGTCCTTGTACTTAGACATGATACGCCTTGCTCCATAGTCTTCGTTCAAATGTATTAATTCTTGCGCTATTTTGGTGCTAAAAACAGCAGGAACACCTGATTTATTTGGATATTTAGTGGCTACAATAGCTACTTCATTAGTTCTGAAAATCTGAAGGAGCTTTTTATAATAAACATCCGTTAATAAGGGCTGGTCAGCGAGGCAAATCAATATTCCGTCAATTGTATGCTCTTGTTCTAAAATAAAATCGATTCCACAAGCAATGCTGCTACCAAGTCCTTTTTGCCATTTTTCGTTTTTGATAAGGGCAACGGGTTGCTTCACTAATTTTAACTCTGCCTCAATTAGATCTGAATTGGCCCCTAGAACCATAAACACTTTATTTTTCTTAATATCAAGTATGGTGTTTAGGGTATGCTGCAATAAGGTAGTCCCATTCCAAGGTAATAACTGTTTAATTCCCTTCATACGTGAAGATTGCCCCGCAGCCATAATTAAAACGGCTATATTTTCTGATTTTTCCACTTTTTAAAACGCAAGGTTATTAATAAAATAATTACTTATTCAACCAGTATGTAAACTTCAACGTAAGGCCCCAATTACGACCTTCAAAAGGGGCAATAAAATAATTGTTGGTATAGACTAAGAATAAATCGGATGCGGGACTATAACGCCATTGAAACCGAGAATTTACATTAAGGTTGCCTGTTTGCTCATTGTACTGAAAAAGGTTTGAAAAAAACACCTTATTCGTAAAGGTAATATCTACTTCCGAACCAACGAGCCAAAACTGTGAGGTGTTCCATGGCTCTGGTAAACTAATATGATTGTAATTCACATTCGCGCTTAAGCTTACATAGGGCTGAAAACGGTACCCCAACTCTGTTGATAGACTGGTACGGTTCCCATCCAAGTAGTACCCACCTAACCTCCCCTCAAAATTATATGTAAAAAGACTCTGTGGTCTTGAATTAAATTCCCAACCAAAGGCGTTCCAATTATGTTTGGTTCCGGTTTCAAGCTCTTCTTTACCTAACCTGGTTGGATCAAAAGGGGAAAGCAGTTCCACATAATCATCCGAGACAAAAAAGAACAAATTACTACGATTTCTGAAGTCGAAATTATAGATCAAGAAATTGGTGCGATCTGTCTGCTTAAAAGACTCGTTAAAAAAATAATTAAAATTCAATTGCGGTCCGTGGCTTACCAATTTACTCTTTTTTGGAAAAAAAATATGACCCACAGAAGAACTTAGGCTAACATATCCTGTTCGCGGCACGAAACCAACTTCTGCGGTGTAATCCTCCGCTACCCATTCCTGTTTAAAGCCCCAATTCCATTTTCTGCTATTATAATCTATGTTCATAGCTTGCGTAACACCATTCCCACGCTGCTCTGGCCCAAAGGATTTTAGAAAAAAGGCCTTCCCGTTCCAAAGGTTATTGGAGGAAGCTAAATTATATTCCAACCCTAGATTTCTGTTGAATTTTGGAAAAACAGCTTGTAATGAATCATTATCCCTAGGATAGTTCAAAGATTGTTTGTTCACGAACATTAAACCTATGTTAGAGCGTTTAAATACTTTATGTTGTAAGGAGAGAACGCCAAAATTTTGGCTAGGAAGTCCAGATTCATCTACGCTCGCTGTTTGCATATTCAAAAGACCAACCCGCCATTTATCGTTCAAATTACCACTTACGCGTGCTCCTGCCTGTATAGGAACGCCAAGTCCAATTCTACGGGAGAAAAAGGGGCGTATGTTATCATATCCAAAATTGGCAAAAAGGTCGCTATTCTCAAGAAAAAACTGTCTTCGTTCCGGAAAGAAGAGTTCAAAACGATCTAGATTAGTGACTTGTCGATCCACCTCCACTTGTGAAAAATCTGGATTTACGGTTAAATCCAAATTTAGAGATGATGTAAGACTGAATTTCACATCACCACCTACTTTTACATCATATTCAGGATTTCCATTGGTTTCTAGGTCTTGGAACACATTTCCCAACACGTATGGTATGATCGAATAATTGACTCCAGGTGCTGGTGGTGGTTTATCCCAAACCAAAGTACCGGTGTAGGCCAATGATGCTGTGGGAAACTGCCTAGGTATTGGAGTCCAACTGGATTTTTCACTCGACTTCAAATCAAGTCTACTAAAATTAATGCCCCACTCTGTTACACCAGCCTCGTATCTAATCGATTTAAACGGTAAGGCCATTTCAAAAACCCATTTTTCTTCATCTTGAACAACCTCGGAAATCCATTTGGTATCCCAATTAAGATCTATTCTTCCTCCAGCGAACATCGTACCATCCCATTGTGCACCTGCAGCATTGCTACCAAAGGAGAAACCGGTGGTCTGGTTATTGAAAGGATCTAAGAACAATAAAAAGTTATCATTTTTACCAAAGGAAAAATCCCTTCTAAGTGATTCTACAAAGTTTTTACCTTTTTGTTCGTTATAGAAAATGGCTAAGAGATAGATATTCTTATCATCATATGCCATTCTAATTTCAGATGTATTAACAGCAGGGCCATCGTCCATGGGCAGCACCATAAAAAAATCTTTAGCCACATCCGTATCAAGCCAAGCAGCTTCATCACCAACACCATCAATAGTTATTGGTCCAGTTGCCTTTTGTATGTTTAACTGATATTGCGCATTTTTCTTTTGGGACCATGAAAAGGCTGCCCAAGTACACATTACTACTAACAAAACTGTCTTCTTCACCTTATATCCTATAGAATGGTTATTATTTTATGTACTTCAAAAATGAAAATATGGGCAGTAATTTACTGCCTTTAACAATGTTTAACATAATAAACAAAACTACCCATAATTTCTAAGCATAAAGTGCGTTAATTTTGTTGAACACAAAATGTATATATATGAAATCGTTCTTTAGAACTTTTATTGCCCTTTTATTTGTTTCCTTAGTCGTTTCTTGCGGCAATGCAGATGATGATATTGACTTAAACCTGAACTTGGGCGAAGGTCTTGGTGAAGGAAAACCCGTAGATGACTGCTTAGGATTGGATGAAGGCGAATTGGTACTTTCCATACAAGATCAATTTACCACAGCACCAGGTAAAGTTTCCATCTTCTTTAAAGTTTCTGATACCAATGGCAATCCCGTATCGGGATTAACCGCAAACCAGTTCACCATTTACGAGCAAGGCCGTAACGATGACTGTTTTAATACAATCTCTACTTCAGAATCCTTTGCACGTATCTCTCCAAACTCGCAGATCTTCAAAAATAACACATTACTGGTATTGGATTTGAGTAATAGCGTGTTAGATAGCAGTCTTGAAGAATTAAAAATTGCAAGTACCAGCTTTGTAAATAACGTTATGCCGGAAACACCGCAGGAGTCTAATCAAATGGCAATTTACTGGTTTGACGGTGAAGACGAATTACATTTATTGAATGAACTTACTTCATCCAGAACAGAATTGGTAGCTTCTATAGAGGGAATCACAGATGATATAAGTTCAGATCCTTCAACCGATTTATATGGGGCTGTGATTAAGGTGACCGACATTGCTTCAGATCTTATTAGAACAACGACCGCTAGCGATAATATTGGTGCAGCTTCCGTAGTTATCTTTACAGATGGTACAGACCAAGCATCTCGTTTTACAGAAACTGCGGCATTGAAAAAAGTAAATGAAGCTAATGCAAACATTTCCTTCTTCAGTATTGGTTTAGGAAGCGAAATCGATACCCAAGTATTATCCGATATTGGAAAGACAGCTACTGTATTTGCTACAAACAAGGAGGAATTGGAAGATACCTTTAACGATATTTCCGATAAAGTATCCGAAAGAGCTAACAGTTTTTACTTATTTGAATACTGTAGCCCAAAACGTGATGGAAGTGGTGAAAACAATCTTGCCATACAGGTTAAGACAGGTGCAAGAGAAGGTGCCGTACAAACTAAATTTAACGCCAAAGGATTTACCGGAGGTTGTGAATAAATACGAATAACAAGTTATAGAAAGAGGCCAATTGGCCTCTTTTTTTGTGTTCTATAATTCTGCCACAACCTGCTAGAAACCAATTAATCAGGGTATGAAAATGATACTTTGTAAGGAAGCCCTAAAAATTAAAAACATCCGTTCATCGATTTTTTCCGTACATGAAAATGAGAATACTTTATAAATCTAAACAACGATAAAATGAAAAAATCAGCAGTAGTAGGAATAGTTTCCATCGCACTTTTAGCTTCATGTGTATCTAAAAAGAAATATGTAGCCTTGGAGGATAACTTGTCCCAAACCACAAGTATGCTTACCAAGACAAGAGTAGAAAAAGAAGAGCTAGAAAGCAAGTTTGCTAAAATTGAAGCTCGTGTTGAGGAATATAATTCCAAAATAAATTCTTTAAAAGAAATCAACGACACACAGTATACCTCTGTAGATGACGTTGCCGTAATGAGCAACAATACAAAAGCCAATATGAGAAAAACATTGAAAAATGTTGACCCAGCTAAGTTGGCCCAAGCGACAACGCTTCAAGATTCCATGAATTTGGCCGTATCCTATAAATTACAACAGACAATCTCAGATGATAATGATGACGTAAACGTAAGTATAGATAAAACGGTGGTAATGATCAATATTTCTGATGAGTTGCTATTTAACACAGCAAGCTATAAAGTAAGCAAGAAAGCAGAAAAAGTGCTTAGCAAATTAGCCGAGGTAATTAAATCGGAACCGAGTATGGAAGTTATGGTAGAAGGTCATACCGATGCTAGAACTATAAATACGCCAATGGTTACAGATAACTGGGACCTAAGTGTAAAACGTGCCACCTCAATCGTTCGTGAGCTACAAAAGGCGTACGACGTTAATCCAAAGCAATTAATTGCTGCTGGAAGAAGTAGCTATATTCCTTTGGTTGAAAATGACTCTAAGGAGAACATGGCGAAGAACAGAAGGACGAAAATTGTGATTCTTCCAAACTTGGATAAATTTTTTGCTTTATTAGACTCAGAAACATTATAATATATACGGTAGTAGTTAAAAAAGGGGGAGGCTAATGCTTTCCCCTTTTTTTATATTCCTACTTTACCTGGTGCTAAACTTTCAAAATAAAGAGTAGGGTATTCTTCGTTTTAATTGTTCTATTACTATATACACCCAAACGAAACCAGTACACATCCTAAAAACTATGATACTAAACTCAAAACTTAGAACTCATGGATGTACTAAACGAAATTATAAGAAATAGCGCCCTAGGACTACTCTCTAGTATGTACAGAAGTCTTGTGCTACTACTATTTTCTTCTATTGTAATTAGCCTTTTTATTATGCTCATTACCTTGTTGCGTTACGGTTCCCATATGACCGTGCAATTTGGATATTGAACTTAATGCTATCTGTAAATCATCGCATTTGGTATGGTAGACTGTTCTATTGTTAAATTGATTAGAAAGCCATTGATCACTGCATATTCCAATACCCCTCCTTTTTCAAGAAAAAAAGTTGGATTCACCCCAGGTTGTAAGTGTAATTCGGGGATTTCATAATTTTTCCCAATGATATGTAACGGTAAGGGAGAATTCAAGGCTGTGGCTGGTATCGTAGTCATTCTCACATATCCATACCCCTTTTTTAAGATGTCCAACGCGTTTAGGTCTTTGGCAGCAGATAAGGAATCTAAAACTGTAGGGTACACCTTTGCAGGTTTCATAATATGTGCGCTGGCATCCAAAGTTTCATACCCATAATAGGTAGATAAATCACCTTGGTCGATAACGCGACTACTATACCAAAAATGGGTATTATCTTCGTAATCTACCTCTAGCTGATTGATTCCTAAATCTAAAATATAGGTTTCACCCATAAGTTCATATTGCACTCCTTCAAGCTTTAAATCAAATAGTTTTCTATCGTTCTCTGGGATTTTATCATATTCCGAAATAGCAATCTCCTTGTAATTTTCCTTGGCTATGGTATAGATAGCGGATAAGATCGATACGTAATTCAATTTTCTAATTTCTTGCTTTTCTATATCATTTGGGTATCCGCCGGACTCAATCAAAATGGTACTTGTTCCCCACTTTTGAATGTTATCCCCAAAGGCTCTTGGCTCAAAATCATCGTTATACCTGCCCACCTGACCCGGAGCATACTGCTGCAAGATATTGTTCATGAATACAATGATTTTCATAGCGTTCCCACGAACCTCGTTAATCTCCTTTTCATAATTATACGCGGGTGCCAGGTAAGAGATAGTTGCTGGTTTATCGGTCAGTTCTGCATTATAGTAGGTACTTTGGTCATGTAGGTTAAAACCAAAATCTGCTTCCAAACTATCGCGAACTCGCTTAAGCGTTTGCCCTTCAGGTGATTGTAAGCGTAAAGCATCCCTATTGATATCTATACCCAAAAGATTTCTTCGCTGAAATAGTTCCGCACCATCAGGATTCAGCATCGGTAGAAAGTGAATCGTTAGATTATCTAAAATTGCTTCTTTCTCCTCTTTAAAATCCGGACTGTCGAAGAAATTCAAAATATCAAAAATAGCTTGGGTTGCCGTAGGTTCATTACCGTGCATCTGTGACCAAAGAAAGACACTGGTCTCTCCTCTTCCCAAACTAATCAATGATAAACTCTTACCACCAATCGAGGAACCCACGTTGGATACCGTGAACTTTGGATTTACATTGGCCTTGGCAATCAAAGGTGCGATTTCCGAGTGTTTGACCCTTCTTTTGTTTAGGATTGGCTCCTTGTACGTCTCATAAGTGTCATAAAGTTCTTTCGTAATATCCTGTGTCTGGCCTTCCCCTAAAAAAGGAATCAGAACTATTAAAAAGTAAGCTGCGTATTTCATTCTCGTGGTTGATTTATATAATCTCATTATAATAATATTGAGTTCGATGTAAGGTTGAAGTTCACTTTATGATTTTGGTACAGGTTTAAAATTCAAGTCTTTAACTTTACTTCTGACCTTTTTCATGAATTCGGTACCCGGATCTGTTTTTACGGTTCTGTAGCCGCTATCTTTCTCCAACCAAAGCGGATGGTTTTCAAAAAGGGTATATTCATAGTGACCTATTAGGTAATCAATCGGGTATTTTTTGGACAAATAGCGTACTAACCAAATATTCGATTTCAGCTGTGCTTTTGTTAAGGGTTGGCCTACATCACCACCTACATTTTCTACGCCAATTGCACAATGATTTAATCCGATTACATGCCGTGCCATAGTAGTTTCTGGCAAGAGTCTATAAATAGTACCATCGCGGTCAACCATAAATTGAGAGGATACGTTTAATCCGCTAACACTTTTTATATCGGGCCTCCAATCCGGTAGCGTTGCATTTTCAAAGGCTGCAAACGATTTTTCTAAGGTTGGAATAACGGTCCAATGTAAGACAATCATTTTAGGTGTAATTTGCGGCGTATCGACATCAAGACCATAACGTTGCTCAAGATATTCTAGCGTTAAAAGTTCGCGTTGGGTATCAAAAATTATCGGTTTCTCTATAATGTTAACGGTCGATTTGCATGATGACAGGAGAAATCCTCCAATTGCCAAAAATAAAAGTCTTTTCATTTTTTAGTTGTGTTTACCGTATCCTTTTTGACACCATACTGGATTTCAATCTTTTTTCTACCCCATTCTCGGGCTTTTTTAACATCCTCATCCATATAAATATCTATGCGATTTCGCCATCTAGGATGCATTTTATCCTTCACAACATATAGACCTTTAAAAGTATCAATTTTGACTAAGGTATTATAGTCCAAACCTTTTTTTAATAAGTCTCTGGATACGGCAATCCACTTTACCCCAGGTTTAATGGAATCTCCCCATGCGGTAATTCCAGGGTGTTCATACGATGTTTGCGCGGGAGTGGAATTATAAGCGGTAGCCGTAACTTTTAGTGGCAACCAATGATATGCATCTTCCTGCTCAAGTGATTCTTTACAGGAAGCGCTTAAACATATCACTATCATCATAAAAAAATACTTACGCATAACACCCAACTTATTTATCCCAACTATAAAAATGAATATTTAATGATACTTATTTTTTTTCACAAAACAAGAACACAGAATAGGAATTAGTGCTACAGCTTCATTTTTGAAAACTCCTAAAGTTAAAAACATATAGTATTCTTAGGAGGTCGTTCATATGAGGAACATCGAGGTTTCCTGCTCTTATACCAATTATACAATCTAAAATTCACGGGTTTTAGTTAATTTTGTATTGCTATGGAAAAAAAGAAAAAACCGGATTATATTGTTTTTGATGAGGAAACGCAATCCTACAATGGTAAACTACTCCCCTATTCCAGTAGTGTTGCCGCACCAAAAATCACACCACCAGATGTCACTTCTTGGAAAAACACCAACATCGTCAGTGCCAATAACCAATTCAAGGCCCAGTATGAGGCCATACAGGAAGAGTACAAACGCTTAATGAATGACTTTGAATTGAATAATTTGGTATACAGTGCTAAGTTTAGTTTTGAACCCATCGTTGGTAAAACCTATCACTTATATCGTTCCAAGGATGAGAGTACTTTTTTATCACTGATTCTGCCCAGCGAATGTAATTTTGAGCATATGGGTAGTTTTCTATTAGGTCCAAATAGAACCTGGGAAAAACTATAATCCTGGCAATGGGATATACGTTGTATCATCCTTCATCATAGGAAAAGTCTTTGATTTCCAAGCCGCTTTTGCCTTTTCTATCTTGTCTTTATCGTGGGAAACAAAATTCCAGTAAATATGTCGTTCCTCAGCTAAGGGTTCACCTCCAAAAAGCAAAAGGTGTGTATTTGCATGTACAATTGTTTTGCACGTATCCGAGACCTTACTCACTAGAATATTCCCTTTTTCTACCACCTCCCCGCAAGCTTCTATGCTCCCTTCAACAATACAGATTCCTATTTCACCTTTTAAATGGTTCAAGGTATCGAGCGCGTAAGATTTAGTCGTTTTTATTTCTACCATAAAGAGCGGTGAATGAGCCGGTACAGGAGAATTCCTTCCAAATCCCTCTCCGGCCACTAATGTAAAATTCGCAGGCCCATCCTGCCAACTGGGTAAGCTCTTAGCTTCGATATGATGGAATTGTGGGTCAATATCCTCTAATCCTTTAGGCAAGGCTACCCAGATTTGATATCCATGCGCCGTAAACCGTTTCCCGTTTCTAAGGTACTTGGGCGTACGTTCTGTATGGGAAACGCCGCTACCGGCTACCATCCAATTAACAGAACCTGGACTTATAAGCTGTTTGGTCCCAGTGCTGTCTTCATGTTCTATTTCTCCTTCCAACATATACGTTAGTGTAGATAGTCCTATATGGGGATGTTGGTCCACATCCATATACTTACTAGGACCTAAGGTTGTGGGACCCATATGGTCTATAAAAATAAAGGGACCTATCGTACGCTTTTTTCGGAATGGGAGTAACCTACCTACTAAAAAATCACCAATATCCCTGCTGCGTTCTTCTATAATCAATCCAATGTTAGACATGCCTAGCTTTTTGTTAAATTTACAAAAATCATAATTTACATATATTGAAAAAAGTAAGAGTAGTTCTCCCCATTATAGTTGCAATAGTAGGTTTTATTGTTTGGAAAAATTATCCTAAACTAAATCTCATCTCAGGCTACTCCTCAAAAAATATGGCTTCTAACCATTTTATTGCAAATAGGTCATTGTCGGATATTCAGGAAAATGATAATAATATTCCCTTAGTGAAAGTGGCAGGTTTAGAGGAAGTTAAAGGCAACTCGGTCATTAGTTCCGTTTATGGACTTATGCCTAGAGAAAGTATTTACCGCGAAGGATTGGGTTGTGTATTGATTACAAAGGAGTATGACAAAAATCAAAAATTACTGCAACCTAAGCGAACCCGATTACAGAATAATAGACCTTTCCCGTATGGGAATACAAGGAAAAAAGATACCATTTTTGAAAATGTAGACTATGATAAATTAGAACTAGCAGTTACAAATGCCTTTAGCGATTACGAAACCAAAAAGACTAGAACCGTACTCGTTGCCTATAAGAATGAAATTATTGCGGAAAACTATATAGATGGCTTTACCTCCGAAACTCCAGTCTTAGGTTGGTCTATGACAAAAAGCGTGCTGGCCACCTTTTATGGTATGTTGGAGCATGAAGGAAAGATTACGATGGATTACAGACCGCTTGGGGATGACTTGCGTATGAAAAACACTAAAATTGGCATTACCCTAGACCATTTATTGCGAATGCAAAGCGGTTTGGCCTGGGAAGAAGATTATACCAAGATTTCCGATGTGACCAAAATGCTATTTTTAGATTCGAATATGACCGAAGCCCAAGCGACAAAGAAAAGTATCGCACAACCAACAGAAGTGTGGAATTATTCCTCTGGCACCAGCAATCTTCTCTCGGGTATTTTACGTGACCAATTTCCAACTCATCAGGAGTATCTTAATTATCCCTATACCAATTTAATCGATAAAATGGGAATGCACTCCATGCTGTTGGAAACAGACATGGAAGGTAATTTTGTAGGTTCTTCCTATGGGTGGGCAAACACAAGGGATTGGGCAAAGTTTGGGTTGTTGTACCTGAATAAAGGCATGTGGGATGGTGAACGTATTTTTTCTGAGAACTGGGTAAACTATGTTACGAAACCAACATTACATTCTGAAGGTGTATACGGGGCTCATTTTTGGTTGAATTCGGGTGGTAAGTTTCCAGATGTACCCAGGGATATGTATTCTGCCAATGGTTATCAAGGTCAGTATGTGTTTATTATCCCTTCGAAAGACTTAGTTGTTGTGCGAACGGGGTTGGCTGAAGATCCGGAGTTCGATGTAAATGTTTTTTTGAAGGAGATTTGTGCAGCTATTAAAGAAGACCAAAAATAATAAGTTCTCCTTGGTCCTAGCTTGCTTTTAAAATAAAAACACGCAGCACTTAATTTAATTCTTATCACTGTCAATTGGTTATACTTTCTAAAAACTAGAGGTGGTTGGCATAGCTATTTGACGATAAATAACGTCTTTCAACTCGTACACCACAAAAATCCCTTGTCTGACAACAATAGTTTCTCAACTCTAGGTCTTGGTAGTACTTTTACAGTGTAATAAAAACGAAATAAAATTTTTCATTTTCATATAGTGTTCTCGTAAAAGAGTC
>CBDUKC010000096.1:0-11090 GCA_965367705.1 uncultured Maribacter sp.
GTTACAGGATGTACAAATTGTAAAGAATAGGCATGTAAATACAAGCCCTTGCCTTTAAGTAGCAAATTCTGTTGTCCATAATCTGCATCACCCAGAATTGGATTACCTATAGCGGCTAAATGCTTTCTTAACTGGTGTCTTCTACCCGTTTTTGGTTGTAATTTCACCAAGTTGAGATAAGCAAAACGCACGGAAACTATAGATTGCTCCACTTCATAGTAGGATACTGACTCCTTTCCATCTATGGGAGCAACTACCCTACCGGTTGCTTTCATCGCTCCTATGGTAATCGCATAATACACTTTCTTTATCTCTTTGGTTTCAAATAACCGATTCAAGTTAATGATGGTAGAACTGGTTTTACCAATCAGAAGTGCTCCTGTAGTCGGGTAATCCAACCGATGAACTGGCTTGGGTGAAACCGAGTCATACGCGGTACTCCGATGGAGGTTTTGAGTCAAGGCATTAGCAACGGTCAAAAAACGATTGCCACTAACCGCTATACCCGCTGGTTTTTCAATTACCGCCAAATACTCATCTTCATACCAGACCTTTAAATCTAGTACTACTTGTCTTGTATTTTTTCTTTCTGTGGATGCTTTTAACTCTATACGCTCCCCTCCTGTAATATAAGTAGCAGTAGTACCGATATCTCCATTCACCAAAATCAACTGCTTTTTCAGGGCTTTTTTTAAGGCCGACTTTGTGGTGTACAAGTCAAAAATTCCAACACCATATTCTTGTAAACGAATTGGTATGTGCTGTTCCTGGGCGATATGAAAAGCTATAACATTCAGATTACTTCTTTAAAAACTTAGAAAGAATGCCGTACACATCTTCAGAAATCTTGAACCTGTAAAGTATTCCAACATACATTACGGCAATAAGAAAGCTTTTTAGAAGTATATTGATGATGGGGTGAAATTCAAATTGAAACAAGTAAAAGAGCACGCCCACCAGAAGTAACAACCCCAATACTTTTACCGTTTCCAATGTAAAGGGAGAAATATGAAATTTGGATTTCACATAATAGAGCTTCAATGTATTGTAAATGAAAAAGGCAGAAAAACTAGCTATGGCTGCTCCTTTGATACCGTAAGCGGGAATCAACCATAGGTTAAAACCTACTGCCATAAACGCCAACAACACGCCAAAAAAGAGAATAGAACGATAGAAATCTGAATTGTAAAGTATGGCATTGTTATTCCCTAAAAGTGAATCATAAACCTTGGCTAGCCCTATCCAAAATACAATCATAAATCCTCCAGTATAGGCTTTGGGAAGGAGCTGGTATAAATCTTCAAGATTCAATATAATCAACAAAAACAAAAGGCCGGAAATGATAAACAAGGTCAACGAACTTTTTTGGTATAATTGTTTAAGCGAGACAGTATCTTTCTTGTTCAAATACTCAGCAGTCATGGGATAGGTAATCTGATGCATGGCGCGTGAGGGTACGGCTATCGTGGAGGCTATAAATCCCGCAACGGCGTAATAGGCTACATTCTCCAATTCCAAAAAATTATTTAGCATTACCTTATCCACCTCCATAAGCACAATAGCGGTAGAACCTCCTAAAATAATAAGTCCGCTATACTTTACAATATCCTTCCAGTTACCCGGTAGCGAAAAGTGTACCTTGGGCATTCGAAGTTTGTAGGCATATAACTTCATTATGAGCATCCGAAGAAGATAAAACCCTACCAACGCATTTATAAAGCCTTCAATCCCTATATAATTAAAATACAACAACACCAAAAGAACGGATTGCCCTACCCTACAGAAAATCTCCTTTAAAAAATTACCGAAAACAGATTTCATTCGTATGCGGGCCCATGCATAGAATACCTCAAAATAAGCCATGGCCATACCAGCGAAAAAAATATGCCACACGTAATTACGAACTATTGGGTTTTTATTGGATAGCAGGTTGCCTATTGCCTCATTAGAGACATAACTCAGTAAGGCCACGGGAAGTATAAAGAGTAAGGGAAGAAAAAGCATCATTGTCAGAAAACTTTCTTGGTCCTTTTCTGATTTGAAACTACTATAAAATTTCACTAATGCGTTAGGAACTCCGAACGCAAGAACAGGCATTAATACGGCAGCGACTGATAATACTACCTGCACTAGACCGTAGTGGTCTGCCTGCATAAAATTCGTGTATAAAAACAGGGTGTTCACAGCACCTATGGCAAAACCAATATAGGTTACTATGGTGTTATTCAATGATTGTTTTAATACAATACCCATTAGATATACTCCGCTAATTGACGAGTGAGTTCACGTCTGCTATAATCTTCCACATGAACGGAAGACACTGTTAGTGCTTGTCTTTCATATTGTTGAAACCAGTTTAAAAGTACATTTTTAAGATCAAGGTAAGAAGTATATTCAAAAATAGCACCAGTTTTGGTTTGCGCTACCAAGCTTGCAACTTCCCAATCCTTGGGGCCAACTCCTAAAATAGGGCGTCCTGATGCCATATATTCAAACAATTTGCCAGGAATGATACCCTTGGTTTCTGGAGTGTTGATTTCAGCTAGTAGTAGGACTTGTGATTTTTGTTGAAACCTAATTGCTTCTTCATGGCTCACATAGCCTTTTACATTCAAATGCGATTCTAGACCTTGTAATTTTAAATGCTCCAATACATCTTCACTTAAGACGCCTACAAACTGTAAACGAAGCGCTTTGTTAAATGCTGTATTTTCTTTTGCCAGTTCTGCTAGTACCTGCCATAGGTTTTCGGGATTTCTGCCACTGAGCATAGAACCTATATGTGAAATCGTAAATTTTTCATCCAAAGCTACCGCCTTTGGTTTTACGCTATCGTAGCCATTTGTAATTACTCTAATAGGCTTATGAGTTAGCTTTCGAAATTCCTTCTTGGTCGTTTGACTGGTAACTATGAGCTTATCAGCTGTGGTCAACACCAAGGCTTCAAGTTCTTTGTGTCTGCTTTTTGCCCAGGAAGTTAATTTTAATTTTTTATGGTAGCCTATGGAAGTCCAAGGATCTCTAAAATCTGCAATCCATTGCAGTGTATTATGTTGTTTTAAAAAATGACCAATAAGGTGGACACTATGCGGCGGACCGGTCGTAATAATGGTATCAATAGCTTCTTTTTTTACAATGTCATGAAGAAACTCTACTGAGGGTCGTACCCAATATTTTCTGGCATCTGGGATAAAGAAATTCCCTCGTATCCACAACAATAGTTTTTCTGTGAGCGACTGGTTTTTTGATTGAATAATTCCAGAGCTTATCCGCTTTGTATTTTTGCGAGAAAGTATGCTGGCAAAACGATAGGGCTCTATAATAGGCTGTTTGTAAATGGTAATATCACGTGGAACTTCGTTTAAAAACGAGTTGTCCGTCATTGGATATTGTGGATTTTCGGGTACATACACCACGGGCTCAATACCAAAATCCCTAAGGTATTTAACAAATTTCAACCATCGTTGTACTCCGGGGCCTCCTGCAGGCGGCCAGTAATAAGCAATAATGAGTACTTTTTTCATTAGGCTGCATCCTCCTTCCTAGCTTTCCAAAATGTAAAGCCTATGCCTCCCAATAAAACAAGGGCTAATACTATGGTGCTCGCCAATGTGATTTGACTGCCAAGCTGAACCACTTTAGGCTCAAACTTAAATTCTATGGTGTGGTTCCCCTCGGGTATTTTCAAGGCACGTAGTACATAGTTCACTTTAAAATGGTCTAGTAGTTTACCATCTATGTAAGCGTTCCATCCATTTGCGTAATACATTTCTGAAAATACAGCTACTCCAGCATTCTGATTTTTAGATTCATAAGTAAGGTGGTTGGGCTTATAATCCACAAGTGAAATGGTAGCTATTGAATCAACTTGATAATCGAATCGATTTATATTTTTAAACACGGCTGAATTAACAACCGCAACGTTACGCGTATCCAAACTGTCTAATGCCGTAATTTCATCATCGGCAGAAGTTACTTGCTTTAATTCTTTTATAAACCATGCATTTCCATTTGCATTGGGGTTTTCAATAGGGAACTTATTCCCTTCCTCATCTTGGCGTACCACGTACTTTACATTGAGCATATTGAAGATAGACAGGTTACCATTGTACACATGATAATCGAAGAGGTCCTGCATTCCAGCAGGTTTGGCAGCATGATAGCCGGTAATACTATTATGAAAATAAGCCGTTTTTGCAGAATCGAAACCCTCTGTCTGATCAAAAACACGAAAGACTCCATCGTCCTTTAAAATTTGGGAATCGGCAGCCGTAGTCTGAAAGGGTTGTAGCATTTTTCTTTTGGAAACAAAACTGTCACTGTTCACATACCTGA
This sequence comes from uncultured Maribacter sp., assembly GCA_965367705.1. Classification (GTDB taxonomy): domain Bacteria; phylum Bacteroidota; class Bacteroidia; order Flavobacteriales; family Flavobacteriaceae; genus Maribacter. The sequence continues at coordinate 4,336 of CBDUKC010000096.1, forward strand.
GGTTGACACCGACCAAATCAAATACGATTAAGGCACCTATTGCGATAATAGCCAAATTTGGCTTCAATTTCTGTTTGATTAGAAACCAGAGTAAGGCAGCTGCGAATAATACGTATCCCAATGAACGAAATAAATCACTCGTATAAACGGCTTTTCGATCTAGTCGCAGCATTTCGGGCAGTTCTTCTAAACCTGTCATTCGTAAGCGATCATCTGCAGGACCTATAAAATCGAACATCCCTTTGAACACGAAAAGTAAAACGCCCAGGCCTAAAATAATGCCAACTGCTATTTTCAAAGAACTTAGCTTATCCTTTACATCAACCTTATTCGATAAAACTTTCTTTAGTGCAATGATAGCCAATATGGGCACACACAACTCTAATATAATCTGAATTGATGATACTGCCCTAAACTTATCATAAAGCGGAAAGTAATCGATCATAAAATCGGTTAGTACGCTAAAATTCTTACCCCAAGAGAGGACTAGAGATACTAATGATCCAAAAAATAACCACCATTTGTGCTTACCGCGTACTAAAAACAATCCTAAAACAAATAAGAAAAGTAATACTGCACCAATATATGCAGGTCCAGAGGTTATGGGTTGTGAGCCCCAATAAAGTGGAATACCTGAAACAAAATCCAATGCACTGGACCTTGGCAAGCCTTTATCAATCAAATAATTGAAGGATTTAGAATCTTCTCCTAAGTTTTCCTGACTTGCACCACCGAACAATCGAGGTACAAACAAATTCAAGGATTCGGAAATACCATAACTCCATTGAGTGATGTATTCCTTACTCAAGCCTCCTGTATTCTCCTTTACCGTCCCGTCAGGATTAATCGTTAATTCACTTTTACCCCTTGTACTCCAATCTGCATATTCCTTGGTAGCCATTAGGCCAGTTGCATTTGCCGCAATCCCTAGACCAACAGCGAATACTAACAATCCTACGGATAGGAAATAATGTTTTAATTCTTTCCTTTTTATCGCGTCGACAAGGTATACCACTCCCAAAACTAGGACCAACAACATAAAATAGTACGTGATCTGGTAATGGTTGGCTACAATTTCCAGCGCCATTGCCAAGGCAGTAAGGATAAAGCCCCAAAGGTATTTTTTTCTAAACACTAGAATGATTCCCCCTAGAACCATAGGGAGATATCCCATGGCATGCGCCTTCGCGTTATGCCCTGCACCAAGAATGATAATGAGATAGGTAGAGAATCCAAAAGCAAGCGCGCCAACAATAGCTAGTTTATAGTCTATTTTTAAACAACAAAGTAAAATATAAAACCCTATGAAATAAAGAAACAAGTAATCTGCAGGCCTAGGTAAGGTTCGTATTAACCGGTCTAACTGCTTAATGTAGTTATGAGGATAATTAGCTCCTAATTGGTAGGTAGGCATACCCCCAAAGGCACTATTGGTCCAATAGGGCTCAACATCGTATTGTTTTCGAAAATCGTTCTGCTCTTTGGCCATGCCCGTATATTGGGCAATATCATGCTGGTAGATAACCTTTCCTTGTAGCACGGGATGGAAATACGCCAGCGCTGCTAGAATAAAAAAAACGGTTACAAAAAAATGGATGAAAAAGAATCTTAAACCTTTCTTCATGTGCCGGATAGTGGTTGGTTACGTAAAGATAACTAGTCTACTTCTTCAAAATCTATATACTCGCCTACTTTTTCACTATCCATCTTTCGTTTAGTAGATTTTTTATTCACAATCACATCACCAACCTGCTCTTCCTGAGTGCTTTGTGACTGATTAAAACCCTCAAAAGCCTGTTTAAAATGAGATTCAGTTTTCTTTGCTGCGTAATTTATGATTTTCGGCGCAAACATCTTGGCCAAGATTTTTATCAAATAATATCCTAAGAGGATAAATAAAATTGTTTTTAAAAATGCCATTTAATTAATTCCTTATATATCAAAAATACAATTATCACGTTGTATTACTAGATTGTAAAGTATTAAAATAATTATAAAGTCCTATTCATGGGTATTGCCACATACATCAAAACAACTATTGGACAGCTTTCTTTTTTGCTTCTATTCACATCGGTATCGGTTGCTGGACAATATACGGATGTCATCAACTCCAACCGTCCAGGGCTCTCTGTAAGTGCCTATGCTGTGGGCAAAAATGTAGTCCAAATGGAAATGGGTGTTTTCTACGAACAACAAGATCACGAACTATTAAACACACAATCAGATATTTGGGGCAGCGATATTTCTTTGCGTTACGGACTCCTTTTTGAGAGGCTAGAACTAAATTATGAAGGCACTTTTCAACATCAAGATATCCTGTTCAATAATTTTGACATTAACCAAACTAGAACTGATTTTCAACGAAATAGGCTTGGACTCAAATTTTTGGTATACGATCCCTTCAAAAACCCGGAACGCAACAAACCTAATTTATATAGTTGGCGAGCAAATAATAAGTTCCAACTAAAGAACTTATTGCCTGCCGTATCCCTGTATGCAGGGGCGAATTTTGTTTTAGGAGACAATCCTTTTTATCCCGGTGAGGCACAGATTTCTCCACGCGTTATGATTGCTACGCAAAGTAAGTTAACTCCTAGAATGGTTTTGATAACCAATACAGCTTACGACCGAATTGGAACTGAATTTCCAGAACTAAGCTATCTTATCTCCATTTCTCATGCGTTTAGAAATCCCAAATGGAGTGTTTTTGTAGAGCACCAAGGCATACAAAGCGATCGGTATTCCGATTTACTCCTCCGCAGTGGTATTGCTTATCTTATGAACGAAGGGCTGCAGGTAGATATGAACTTAGGGGCAAGCTTCAAAAACACCCCATCACGAGTCTTTATAAGCTTAGGCGGCTCTTACCGATTTGACTTCCATCAAGACAAATTAGTGCCTATTGAAGACCAAGCAGCAGATGAAAATGGTGGAGAAATCAAAAAGGACGCCATGAAGATGGAAAAAAAGAAAAAGAAGAAAAATAGCGGCAGCGGTGCAGAGGATATAGATCTTGCCCCCTCCAAAAAACAGCTACGAAAACTAAAAAAAGCACAAAAAAAGAAAAAAGACGGTAACGGAGAAATAGAATTTTAGGATTTCTCTATGTACGAGCTGGGTACTTTTATTCTTTTAAATTAAATTTATATTCCTAATATTGGTGATTCTAAAACCGATAGATGATCGTAATTAAAGAGGCTACCTCACAAAAAGACCTTAAAAAATTCGTAACCTTTCCTTTTTCACTTTACAAGGACAATAAATACTGGGTCCCTCCTATTATTGACGATGAGTTAGAGAGTTTTGACAAAACCAAAAACCCAGTTTTCAAAGACGCGGATGCGCAATTTTTCTTAGCCTTCAAAAATAATCGAATAGTAGGCAGAGTTGCAGCTGTAATCAACCATTTAGAAGTCAAGCAACAAAACGTAAAAAAAATGCGATTTGGATGGTTCGATTTTGAGGACGATGTAACTATATCAAAAGCCTTACTGCAGAAAGTAGCAGAGATCGGCTCAAAAAATAACTTGGAGTTTATGGAAGGTCCTGTGGGTTTTTCCAATTTAGACAAGGTAGGTGTCCTTGTGGATGGTTTTGACCATATTGGCACCATGATTACCTGGTATAATCACTCATACTATAAAGATCATTTAGAACAATTTGGCTTTACCCCGGAAAAGGAATACTTAGAACATAAGTTTCCCGAAAAAAATGCAGATCCCAAGCATTTTGTCCGTGTCAATGAACTCATAAAAAAAAGATACGAGCTACGACCCCTGAACTTTAAAAAAACAAAGGATGTAATGCCTTGGGCAGATAAGATGTTCGACCTTTTTAATGAGTCATACGCTTCATTATCCTCCTTTGTGCCAATCACGGACATTCAAAAAGCTTATTTTAAGAAGAAATACATCAGCTTTATTAATCCCGAATACATAAAATTTGTAGTAGACAAGGAAGATACCTTAGTGGCTTTTGCCATTGTAATGCCCTCCTTTTCAGAAGCACTACAGAAAGCCAAGGGGAAATTATTCCCTTTTGGAATCTATCATTTATTAAAAGCTAGAAAGCATAGTAAGGACGTTATTTTTTACCTCATCGGAATACAACCGGCGTATCAAAACAAAGGGGTTACTGCTATCATTTTCAACGAATACAGTAAGACCTTTAGAGAGAAAAAAATAGAAATGTGCTACCGAACGCCCGAACTTGCGGACAATACCGCTATTCAACAAATTTGGAAACATTTTGATCCAGTGGTTTATAAAAGAAGGCGAACCTACAGGAAAAGTCTTTAACTCATAAAAAATGCCCGAACAATTGAAATTGTTCGGGCATTTTATAATTATATATTATCTAATTACTCTCCCATTGCCGCAGCGACTGCTGCTGAAAGCCTTTTATACGTGCCGTTTTCTAATCGTTCCCTAATCGCCGAAAAGGCTACCAAGGTTTCTCTAACGTCTTCTAACGTATGGGTTGCAGTAGGTATCATTCGTAACAGTATTAATCCTTTTGGTATGACAGGGTATACTACGATAGAGCAGAAAATACCATAATTCTCTCTCAAGTCTCTTACCAAGGCCATGGCCTCGGGAATACTTCCGTTTAAATAGACAGGTGTTACACAGCTTGTCGTTGTTCCAATATCGAATCCTTTTTCCTTAAGTCCGTTCTGCAATGCATTTACATTCTCCCAAAGTTTTGCTTTCAGCTCTGGCTGTGTTCGAAGCATATCCAAGCGTTTTAAAGCTCCCTTTACGTAAACCATAGGTAAGGATTTCGCGAACATTTGCGAACGCAAATTATATTTAAGGTAGTCTATAATTTCCTTATCTGCTGCTAGAAAAGCACCAATACTTGCCATGGATTTTGCGAACGTTGCGAAATACACATCAATATCATCCTGTATGCCTTGTTCCTGACCTGCTCCAGCTCCTGTTTCACCCAAAGTCCCAAAACCATGGGCATCATCGACCAAGAAACGGAATTTATACTTTTTCTTTAGCGCAACGATTTCCTTCAACTTGCCTTGCTGACCGCGCATGCCAAAAACACCTTCAGAAATCACTAGGATTCCACCACCGGTTTGATCTGCCATTTTAACTGCACGCTCTAAATTCACTTCTAAGCTCTCTATATCGTTATGCTTAAAGGTAAAACGCTTACCCATGTGTAAACGAACGCCATCTATAATACAAGCGTGACAATCTACATCGTATACAATTATATCATCCTTAGAGACTAGTGCGTCAATGGCGGACATAATTCCCTGGTATCCAAAATTCAACAAATAAGCGGATTCCTTGTTTACGAACTCGGCACATTCTTGTTCCAACTGCTCGTGAAATTCTGTGTGCCCACTCATCATTCTTGCACCCATAGGATATGCAGAACCATACTCGGCAGCAGTATCTCCATCAACTTTTTTAACTTCCGGCAAATTTGCCAAGCCCAAGTAGTCATTTATACTCCAGGTAATTACCTCTTTTCCTTGGAATTTCATCCTATTAGAAATCGGTCCTTCTAATTTTGGAAATACAAAATAGCCTTCCGCTTGTGAAGCCCATTTTCCTAAAGGGCCTTTATTTTCTATAATTCTATCAAATAAGTCTCTCATCGCCTAAGTTTGGTTCTAAGTGCAAAAGTAAATATTTTTAAGAAGCATTCATAACTTAATTATGATATACAAAAAAAGTGGGTCTAACACCCACTTTTTTTTATTACTTCGTTAACCGTTATTTTACGAACTGTATTTCTTGTGTTTCCTCAACAGAGCTAGTATTCATAAAGCCTTGATCTTCCATCCATTGATCACTATAAATTTTGCTCATATATCTAGAGCCATGATCAGGAAAAATTACAACCACAATACTATCTTCATCAAATTCCTTGCGTTCGTTCAATTGTTTTATGGCCTGTATTGCTGCCCCACTAGTATACCCTACGAACATTCCTTCGGTTCTGGAAATCTCCCTTGCGGTATGAGCACTTTCAGCATCGGTTACCTTAATATATTCGTCAATAATCTTAAAATCTGTAGCACCGGGAATCAAGTTTTTTCCTAAACCCTCTATCCGATATGGATAAATTTCCTTTTCATCGAACTTGCCCGTTTCATGGTATTTTTTTAATACAGAGCCAAAAGCATCCACACCTATAACCTTAATGTTCGGATTTTGCTCCTTTAAATAACGTGCAGTTCCAGAAATAGTCCCTCCAGTTCCGCTACAGGCTATTAAATGCGTAATCTGCCCCCCTGTTTGCTCCCAAATTTCAGGCCCAGTAGATTTATAGTGTGCCGCTATATTTAATTCATTAAAGTATTGGTTGATATAGATAGAGCCATTGGTTTCTTTATGTAACCGTTTTGCAACCTCGTAGTAGGAACGTGGATCATCTGCACTTACATGGGCAGGACACACATATACTTTTGCTCCCATAGAGCGGAGCATATCTATTTTATCCTTGGACGATTTTGAACTTACGGCTAAAATACACTCATAACCCTTTATGATACTTGCCATTGCAATACTAAACCCAGTATTACCAGACGTTGTTTCTATAATAGTACTGCCTTCCGTTAAAATACCCTTACGTTCCGCTTCTTCTATTATATGCAATGCTATACGATCTTTCGCTGAATGCCCTGGGTTAAATGCTTCTACCTTAGCATAAAAATTACCATGGAAACCTTTTGTCACTTTATTTAATTTAACCAGCGGTGTATTGCCTACTAGTTCCAAGATATTATT
>CBDUKC010000097.1:0-11088 GCA_965367705.1 uncultured Maribacter sp.
TTTAGAATAGATTTTAATTTCAGAGGAAATTATCTGGATAGCCCAAATGCAAGACCCTTTGCCATAAGAGGTACTTTTGGTTTTAGTTTTTAAGATCGCAGTACATGGCGCAATTTAGGTCGGTAAACAGCGTTTAATTTTTATTAGAATAAAATGAATTAAGATATGAGCGAGAATAACGATGTAACCTTTGACGTATTAATTGAAATTCCTAAAGGAAGTCGAAATAAATACGAGTACGATTTTACACTGCACAAAATTAGATTTGACCGTATGCTATTCTCTTCCATGATGTATCCCGGAGATTATGGATTTGTACCGGAGACCTTAGCACTAGATCAAGACCCTTTAGATGTTTTGGTTTTAGGTACGGAGCCAACCTATCCTATGGTGGTGATGGAAGTAAGGCCAATCGGTGTTTTTCATATGACTGATGAAAAAGGTCCTGATGAAAAAATCATTTGCGTGCCTGTGAGTGATCCTTTATGGAACAATAAATATGATTTAAGCGATATAAATCCTCATAGAAAAAAGGAAATCAAACATTTTTTCAAAGTTTATAAGGATTTAGAAGAAAAGAAAGTTGATACAGGTGGTTGGGGCGATGCAAAGGAAGCTATAAAAATATACCATGAGTGCGTAAAGCGCTATGATGAAAGCGAACATAAAAAAAAGCGCACCTTTACAATTTAAAGAATACAATCGGTTATTTAGAGCTGCCTTTATTAATATGAGGGTGGCTTTTTTTATTCTGTTCTATTTTACTACTTTAGCAGCCGTTTAAAAAACTATAAATAATCAAATAAAATGGAATTAATCGTAAAATTTTTACCTGCGTTTGGAGTTTTAGCCCTTCTTTTTGTGGCTTGGAAGAATGCATGGGTAGGTAAGCAAGAAGTCGGTGATGAAAAAATGTCACGTATTGCTAAGAACATTGCCGATGGTGCCATGGCCTTCTTAAAAGCAGAATACAAGGTTTTGGCAATTTTTGTTGTTGCAGTTGCAATCCTACTTTTCTTTAAAGGATCAAACGAAGTAGGTTCTAACGGAATGGTAGCAGTATCGTTTATCATAGGAGCTATATGTTCTGCTTTAGCAGGATTTATTGGTATGAAAGTAGCAACCAAAGCTAACGTAAGAACTACGCAGGCTGCTAAAACTTCATTAGGAAGAGCATTAGAAGTTGCTTTTGCTGGTGGCGCGGTTATGGGCTTAGGTGTTGTTGGTTTAGGGATTTTAGGATTGAGTGGCTTATTTATGGTGTATCAAACGGTATGGCCAGGGGCTGAAAACTTATCAATGGTATTAAATGTGCTTTCTGGATTCTCATTAGGTGCATCTTCCATTGCATTGTTTGCAAGAGTTGGTGGAGGTATTTATACCAAAGCTGCTGACGTTGGTGCAGATTTAGTAGGTAAAGTGGAAGCTGGTATTCCTGAAGACCACCCACTAAACCCAGCAACAATTGCGGATAATGTTGGAGATAATGTTGGAGATGTTGCTGGTATGGGGGCAGATTTATTTGAATCTTATGTTGGTTCTATTATTGGAACAATGGTTTTAGGAGCATTTATCCTAACACCTAGTTTTGATGGTTTAGGCGCAGTTTACTTGCCTTTAGTTCTTGGAGCTGTTGGTATCGTAATGTCAATATTAGGAACATTTTTTGTAAAAGTAAAAGATGGTGGAAACCCACAAACAGCATTGAATATTGGAGAATTTGGTTCTGCAGGACTAATGGTTGTGGCATCTTATTTCATAATTAATGCATTAATACCAGAGTCGGTAGAAGGTTTACCCTTTGGAGCTATGGGCGTGTTTTGGGCAACCATTGCTGGTTTAGTTGCTGGTTTGGGTGTTGGAAAAATAACCGAATACTATACAGCTACAGGTAAAAAACCGGTAATGTCAATAGTTGCACAATCAGAAACTGGAGCGGCAACAAACATTATCGCAGGCTTAGGTGTTGGTATGATGTCTACCATGATTCCAATCCTTTTGATTGCTGCTGCAATTATGGTGTCTCATCATTTTGCAGGTTTATACGGTATTGCAATTGCTGCTGTAGGTATGTTAGCAAATACTGGAATCCAATTGGCAGTTGATGCTTATGGACCTATTTGTGATAACGCAGGTGGTATTGCTGAAATGGCTGAATTACCAAGTGAAGTTAGGGAACGTACTGATAAATTAGATGCTGTTGGTAATACAACTGCAGCTGTTGGAAAAGGTTTTGCGATTGCTTCTGCTGCGTTAACAGCTTTAGCATTATTTGCAGCTTTTATGAAAACTGCAAATGTTACCGCTATTGATGTTTCTCAGCCTAAGATCATGGCTGGATTATTAGTGGGTGGTATGCTACCGTTTGTGTTCTCTGCCCTATCCATGAATGCAGTTGGTCGTGCGGCCATGGCCATGATTGAAGAAGTACGTCGTCAATTTAGAGATATTCCGCAATTAAAAGCGGCGTTGGTAGTGATGCGTAAGTATGATTCTGATATGACTAAAGCTTCAGCTGAAGATAGAGCTATATTTGATGCAGCTGATGGTGTTGCTGATTATGGAAAATGTATAGATATTTCAACAAAAGCCTCAATTAAGGAAATGGTGTTACCAGGATTGTTAGCAATCGTAGTTCCTGTAGCAGTTGGTTTTATTGGTGGCGCTGAAATGTTAGGTGGTTTACTTGCAGGTGTTACAACATGTGGTGTACTTATGGCCATATTTCAATCGAATGCAGGTGGTGCTTGGGATAATGCTAAGAAAACTATTGAGGAGCAAGGTAAGAAAGGGACAGATGCGCATAAAGCAGCTGTTGTTGGAGATACTGTTGGAGATCCATTCAAGGATACTTCTGGTCCATCATTGAATATCTTATTGAAATTGATGTCTGTTGTTGCCTTGGTTATTGCGCCAAGTATTGCCATGGGTGGAGATACGTTAACCGCTTACAATGAGTCAAAAGCAACAACTGAAGTTGTTTCTCAACAAATCGAAAGAAGTGTTGAGGTGCGTATGGACAAGAATGAAGACGGTACTTCAAGAGCAGTAGTTGTTACTACAGTTACTGAAAGCGGTAACCAATCTGTTTCAGAACAAGTTTTTGAAGGAACAGAAGAAGAAGTGAAAGCTAAGATAGCTGCTTTAAATAGTGCTTCTAAAGATGTTGAGGTTATTGTAGAAGAAATAAAAGAAGAGCTGAACTAGGTTCATTCTCATAGGATATAAAAAGCCCTACATGCACAGCATGTAGGGCTTTTTTAATTAGGAAATAGAAGTTGTTATAAATAGGAATAATTGTACTACTGTAATCTGAACGTGATAGGGATTGAAAAGGATACTTTTACGTTTTGATTACGTTGTTTTCCTGGAGTCATTTTAGGTAGCTTACCAATAATTCGAGCAGCTTCGTTTTCAAGATTGCCATTGGACCCTCTCTTACGTATATTACCAATGGTCCCATCTTCTTGAATATCGAACATGACGTTCACACGGCCCTCAATACCCATTTCTTGTTCTAGCTCAGGATAGCGGAATACTTTGCTTATATGCTGTTGCATCATTTTGCCAAAACAGGCTCTTTTGTCGGTTTCGTTTTCGCACCCAGGAAAAACAGGGACTACTTCAATAGTAATCCAGTTTACTTCTGGTTCCAGTTCATTTTCTACTAGTTTAATATCGGATACTTCAAGTATTTCGGTTTCTATATCAACTTCGGTAGACTGTATCGGAGTCTCATCAACCTCAATGTCGTCCTCTTCAATTTTAATTTTAGGAGGTAGGACTTGTTTTATTTTTGGTTGTTCAACTACGAATTTAGCCACAAAATCTTCAGCTATTAAATCATAGGGTGTACTTAGTTCATGGGAATAGAAATTAGGTTTTTCATATGTTTTCCATTCCAAAGCTACATAGGATAGAAGCATCACTGCTACTAAACCAATGGCGAAATAAACACCACTTTTGTTGTTAATGTCTTTTTTAGGGTTTTTTTTCAATTCCATGATTTTTTGAATTTAGCGTTGATAACATACCAACTGGTTATTATTCTTTTATGTCACAATTAAAATTAGAAGGTATTGGGTAGTTAGAAAATGTAGCATGAGTGAAGTGGGCGTTTCAATGAGGGAGTGAAGGATTAATTAGATTTGGTTCATATTTATCGATTCATTTGATAGTATTTGGGCTTAGAGATTGCAAAAGACACCTTATTTTTAAACTATGGGATTTTTAGTAAAGGATAAACTACAGATTATTGGTTTTCAGGGGTATGGCACAGACAACATGTTTCATGCACGTGGCAGGGCTTTGGAGGATGAGCAGATAGATCTTGATCAAAAAGGTTTCTTCGCCCTACTATGGAATTCATGGAAACGCTTTGAGACCGATGAGATAAAGCATACTAGTTTGAGAATTAAAATTGGTCAAGACATTTTCATAAAAACTACAACAGATAACAACGGTTACTATTGGGTAAACGAGCCGGTAGAGCAACTCTCCCGGCATGCGAACGATGAAGGGTGGTTGCCATTTGAGGTCTCGTTTGAATCTGAAATTTCCGGAAGAACTATTGTGAATAATAATCGCTTTCCTAGTGAAATGCTTATTCCTTGCAGGGAAGCTGAATATGGAGTTATCAGTGATATAGATGATACTATATTGCATACTGGAGTAGTGTCATCGCTAAAATGGAAAGTAATTATCAATACCATTTTTAAAAGGGCAGGTCATCGAGATGCACTGGACGGTACGGCCAGCTTATATCATAAATTACACAAAGGGGAATTTGGAGCTAATGCTAACCCAATCTTTTACGTAAGCCACAGTCCATGGAATTTATATCGCTATTTAGAGTTGTTTTTAAAAATCAATAATTTTCCAAAAGGTCCTATTTTACTGCGTAGTATGGCTAGTTTCAGGGCTAGAAATAGAAAGAGTCCTGCCCCTCAAAAATACCATGAAATTATAAAGATTCTAAAGACCTATCCTAGCTTGCCCTTTATTCTTATTGGGGATAGTGGTGAAAAGGATGGAGATATATACATGGCAGTCGCCACAGAATTTCCAGGTCAAATAAAAGCAATCTACCTAAGAAGTATAGCCGATAAAAAAAGAATAGATCGCATAGAAAAATTGTTCTCTGCTTTTTCTGAAATTCCGTTTTTACTAGTGAACAAAACAGAAGATGCGGAGCGTCATGCCAAGGAACATGGCTTCATTTCATAGCTTAGAACAAACCGTGTATTTCAGCATCAATCTTATTAATGACGTTTCCTAAATCCTCAGGGTTATCAACGAAATCCAGCTCATCTACATCAATAATTAATAAGTTGCCTTTTTCATAACCATGTATCCAAGCTTCGTAACGTTCATTAAGCCTACTTAGATAATCTATGGAAATGGTGTTTTCGTAATCCCTACCTCTTTTGTGTATTTGTTTCACCAGATTAGGAATCGAGCTTCTAAGGTAAATAAGTAGTTCTGGTGGCTCTACCAAACTTTCCATTAATTCGAATAAACTAGAATAATTTTTAAAATCCCTATTCGTCATTAAACCCATTGCATGCAGGTTTGGTGCAAAGATATGGGCATCTTCATATATGGTGCGGTCCTGGATAACGCTTTTTCCACTTTCCCGTATCTGTAAGATTTGACGGTATCTACTGTTTAAAAAATAGATTTGTAGGTTAAAACTCCAACGTTCCATTTGATTGTAGAAATCATCTAGGTAAGGATTATCCACCACCTCTTCTAAATGCGCTTCCCATTTATAGTGTTTGGCCAATAATTTGGTTAAGGTAGTTTTTCCTGCTCCTATATTTCCGGCAACGGCAATGTGCATTTGAGTCTTGTTTAGTGGTTAGGCATTGTAAAAAGATGTGCCGCGCAATATACGAAGGAATTTAGGTCTGTGAAAAAATAACAGATGAAATACAACTATTATATGAAGCTTTGGTTGTATGTCGTTAAACATTATAAAATGAACGGGAATAATTTTTAAAACATAACTATTTTTATACTTTTGACACTTAATAATGAGGAAGGATTTGACTGATTGCAACCTCAAGTGCTGAATGGTATTCAGCAACGAATACTCAGTAAAATGAGAAGTTGAAATAATTTCAGCTAAAAATGCTAAAGCAGTTTATTCCAAAATGATATTTGGAATCTTCCTCAGGGAATGTACACTACTTTTTATCCCGTCAAATCCTTCGTACAAATAAATTTTTATAATGGCGTATTTGTTTACATCAGAATCGGTTAGTGAAGGACATCCGGATAAGGTAGCGGATCAGATAAGTGATGCACTTTTAGATAATTTCTTGGCTTTTGACCCAGAAAGTAAAGTGGCTTGCGAAACATTGGTAACAACCGGCCAGGTAGTGCTGGCAGGGGAAGTTAAAAGTGATACCTATTTAGATGTTCAGACCATCGCAAGGGAGGTCATTAATATGATAGGGTATACCAAAGGAGAGTATCAGTTTAGTGGTGATTCTTGTGGAGTTATATCATTGATTCATGAGCAGTCCCAAGATATAAATCAAGGTGTAGATCGTGGTACGAAAGAAGAGCAGGGTGCTGGTGACCAAGGAATGATGTTTGGGTATGCAACCAAGGAAACAGATAATTATATGCCTTTGGCACTGGATATATCGCACAAGCTCTTATATGTTTTGGCTGAATTGCGAAAAGAGGGAAAAGAAATAGACTATTTACGTCCCGATGCTAAAGCACAAGTAACCATTGAGTATTCCGATGATAATGTACCACAACGTATAGATACTATTGTGGTATCTACACAACATGATGCTTTTGATACGAATGATGAAAAGATGTTGGCAAAGATAAAGTCTGACATCATAGCCATCTTAATTCCAAGGGTAAAAGCACAATTGCCAGAAAATATACAGGTGCTGTTCGATGATCAAATCACGTACCATATCAATCCTACGGGAAAGTTTGTAATTGGAGGCCCACATGGGGATACAGGTCTTACGGGAAGAAAGATAATTGTAGATACCTATGGCGGAAAAGGAGCACACGGTGGTGGAGCTTTTAGTGGTAAAGATCCCAGTAAAGTAGATCGCAGTGCAGCATATGCGGCAAGGCATGCAGCCAAGAATTTGATTGCTGCTGGTATTGCTGATGAAATTTTGGTTCAAGTGAGCTACGCCATCGGGGTGGTTGAACCAACTTCTATCTATGTAGATACCTATGGCACTTCAAAAGTTGATTTAAGCGATGGTGCTATTGCAAAAAAAGTGGCCGCATTGTTTGATATGAGACCTTTCGCTATTGAGGAAAGATTAAAACTTAGAAATCCTATATATCTAGAAACGGCAGCTTATGGCCATATGGGCAAAACGCCAAGGACGGTAACTAAGGTCTTTGAATCGCCCTATAATGGTAGGGTAGAGAAAGAAGTAGAGCTTTTTACCTGGGAAAAATTAGATAAGGTAGAAGAGGTCAAAAAGGCTTTTGACATGTAATTAAAAATCATACTAGCTAGATAAAGGAGCTCGTAAGAGGGCTCCTTTTTTTATTTTTCCGTTTTAGGAATCTTCACTAGCTTTAGGACATAAAATTAAATTGTATGTCAAAGGCTATTTTTCGTTACCTCATTGTGTTTTTAACAGCAGTGTCTATTTCTTTTTCTTGCGCGCGAACCACTAAAGTTGTCAAGGATGAAGTTTCTGAAACCTATGTTTCTGATAATTACACCAAACAGGAAGTGAAAATTAAAATGCGTGACGGGGTTTCTCTACACACCACCATTTATTTACCTAAGGATAGCTCCAAAGAGTATCCCATAATAATGCAGCGTACACCTTATAGTTCTGCGCCATATGGAGAAGGTGAAGTTAAAAAGCAGATTGGTCCTAATATTCATTTGATGCAGGAAGGGAATATTATAGTCTATCAAGATGTGCGTGGAAGATGGCTAAGTGAAGGAACTTACGAAAATATGAGGGCTTACATTCCTAACAAAACTTCGGACAAAGATGTAGATGAAAGTACAGATACCTATGACACCGTAGATTGGTTAGTGAAAAATGTGAAGGGCAACAACGGTAATGTTGGGGTTTGGGGAATTTCCTATCCAGGCTATTACGCTACATATGCTACTATAGATGCGCATCCCGCACTCAAAGCATCTTCGCCCCAAGCTAGTATTGGAGATTTTTTCTTTGACGATTTTCATCATAACGGGGCCTATATGTTGAGCTATTTCAGAGCGACATCTTTGTTTGGTACCGCAAGGCCTAATGGCGATCAGCCTATTGATTCTGCATGGTACGAGCTGCCAGAATTACCAACTAAAGATCAATACCAATTCTTTTTGGATAAAGGACCATTAAAAAATTTAAACTCGTTTTTCGAGTATGATTTAAAAGATAAAGTAAGTATTGCGCCTGATGGGATGACCGATGATTTTTTCTGGAACGAGCTAAAAGAACATCCAAATTATGATGAGTTATGGCAAAGAAGAGGCTTGATTCAGCATTTGGATAAGAGTAAGTCCCACGTGGCCACCATGGTCGTTGGTGGGTGGTTTGATGCCGAAGATCTATATGGACCTTTAGAGACGTATAAAAACATAGAAAAGAATAGAAATAGCTACAATACGATGGTTTTTGGTCCTTGGGACCATGGTCGATGGGCTAGGCGTAATGGAAGAAATTTAGTCGGAAACTATTATTTTGGGGATTCTATTTCTGAATTTTTCCAAGAAAAAATAGAGACTAAATTCTTTAATCATTTTTTAAAAGGTACTGGGGACGCCAATAGTGGACTACCTGAAGCTTATGTGTATGATTCTGGCCGAAAGGAATGGAAGGAGTACGATGCTTGGCCGCCAAAAGGCACCACCAAAAAGGACTTCTTTCTTTCCGATAATCAGGAATTAACGACCGAACTAAAAAGTAATACGGGAATTGAGTTTATAAGTGATATTAAAAAACCTGTTCCTTATTCCGAGGATGTTAAAACAGTTTTTACACCGCGTAAATATATGACCGATGACCAACGTTTTGCCGCTCGTCGTCCGGATGTTCTTGTTTTTGAAACGCCTATCATGGAGAAGGACATTACCTTGGCGGGTGATATTCTTGCAAAATTGAAGGTTGCTACTACCGGCACCGCTGCGGATTGGATTGTAAAAATAATAGATGTGCATCCTGCAGATGCTGATACTAACGAAGAAATGCAATCTCACTTAAGTATGAGTAATTACCATTTAATGGTGCGTAGTGAAGTTATGCGTGGTAGGTTTCGTAATAGCTTCTCCAATCCAGAACCCTTTGTGGCGAATGAAAAAACGGATGTAAATATAAAGTTGCAAGACGTGTTCCACACCATTAAAAAAGGACACAAGTTGCAAATACAAGTTCAAAGTACCTGGTTTCCGCTTATCGACCTTAACCCACAGACGTATGTAGATAATATTTTTAAGGCGAATGAAGAAGACTTTAAGACCCAAAAGCATACGGTATTTACAGATTCTAGTGTAGAATTTACGGTGCTGAAGTAATTAGATATTCAAAAAATGGCAATGTTAGGCTTAAGAACTACAATTTATAAGGTTAGTGATCTTGAAAAAGCACGGGATTGGTACGCAAAGGCTTTTGAAGTAAAAGCCTATTTTGATGAACCATATTATGTTGGTTTTAATATTGGTGGTTTTGAACTGGGACTTCAACCAGAAGAAGTATCAAAAGGCCAAAAAACAGATAGCGTTGTTGCCTATTGGGGCGTAGAGAAAATCCAAGAGGTTTATGATAGACTTATTTCATTAGGAGCAACCGAAAACGAAAAGCCATATAATGTTGGTGGAGAATTAATGACCGCTACGGTAAAAGACCCATTTGGAAATGTCGTAGGCTTAATCTATAATCCCTATTTTGAATTGGCATAATAACGATGCCTTTTGGTATACGAATTTCAAACATGTACTTTTTGTTAGGGCGGAATAAGCTATGCTATTTACTATAGAATAAGGAAAATGAACGTACTTACCAATATAATTGAAGCGCACAAGAATTTGCAGCAGCTTGCAAATAACAAATTCAACTATATTTTTAAGGATAACGAAACTGGTCATACTTCAGAAACAAAGTGTTGTATGTTAGCTTTAAGAAACACAAAATAGACCTATGAAATATGTATTGTTCCTATTTGTGTTTGCCTTGTTTTCCTGTACTGAAAAAAAAGATTTCAATGTACTCTTTATCATTTCTGATGATTTAACAACAACTGCGGTTTCTTCATACGGTAACAGTGTTTCTCAAACACCAAATATTGATCAACTTGCTTCAGAAGGGGTGCGGTATACAAAAGCCTATTGTCAATTCCCCGTATGTGGACCATCCCGAGCTTCGTTGATGAGTGGGTATTACCCCAATGCTACTACCACTTTTGGCTACGTAAGTGGAAGGGAGAATATTGGTGATGAGCGAAAAACATGGTCCCAACTTTTTAAGGAGAACGGATATTTTACGGCTAGAGTAAGTAAAATTTACCATATGGGAATCCCAATTGATATTGAAAAAGGGAGTGATGGTAAAGATGACCCCGCTTCTTGGGGTAAAAAATATAACAGTAAGGCACCGGAATGGCAAACAAAAGGAGAAGCGGAGCTAGTTCAAGGAAATCCGGACGGTAAAATAGAAAGAAAAGGTGGCAATGTAATGACTATCGTAAAAGCCGATGGAGACGATTTGGTGCATGCTGACGGGCAAACAGCAGAAAAAGCAAGTGAGTTGATCAGAAAACATAAAAATGAAAAGTTTTTCCTGGCCGTTGGCATGGTGCGACCTCACGTACCTTTTGTAGCACCAAAATCATATTATGACCCATATCCTTCAGCGGATATATTACTCCCTAAAAAAGTCAAAGGCGATTGGGACGACATACCCAAAAGAGGAATTAATTATGTGACCAGCGTAAATGGAGAAATGAGTCTAGAACAACAACAAAAAGCTGTGGCAGCTTACTATGCATCAGTCTCCTTTATGGATGCACAAGTGGGTAAAGTGCTGAATACGCTAAAAGAAGAAGGACTCGAAGATAATACCATTGT
This sequence comes from uncultured Maribacter sp., assembly GCA_965367705.1. Classification (GTDB taxonomy): domain Bacteria; phylum Bacteroidota; class Bacteroidia; order Flavobacteriales; family Flavobacteriaceae; genus Maribacter. The sequence continues at coordinate 11,081 of CBDUKC010000097.1, forward strand.
AATATTTG
>CBDUKC010000098.1:0-11026 GCA_965367705.1 uncultured Maribacter sp.
TGGTGATTATTTCGATGCCATTAAAAAAGGGGTATTTTGCGAACTTGGACAAGGCTCTGTAGATTTCAAGTCTATTGTTGAAGTCTTAAAAGCAACAAACTACAACGATTGGATTGTAGTGGAACAAGATATACTACCTGGCATGGGCAAGCCCAAAGAATGCGCCCAAACGAACAGGGAATTTATTAGATCATTAGGTTTATAACTAAAATATAACAAAATGTCAACATTCAAAATAGCCATCGCCGGTCTTGGGAGAATTGGGAAAATTCACTTGGACAACCTCATGCAAATGCCAAACGTAGACGTTGTGGCGGCAACAGACCCGGATGCTAATGGACTTAAATATGCAGCGGATAAGGGGGTTTTATGCACGACCGACTCCTTTGAAAAAATGTTAGGTATTACCGAAATTGATGCCATGCTTATCTGTTCCCCAACAGATACCCATGCAGATTATGTGGAACTTGCTGCAAAAGCAGGAATACATGTCTTCTGTGAAAAACCCTTAGATCTTTCTGTAAAAAGGGTTTTAGAAGTATTGGAAGTAGTCCGAGAAAATAAGATAAAGTTAATGCTGGGCTTCAATAGAAGGTTTGATAAAGAATTCAGAAAAGTTAGGGAACTAGTTAAAAATAATGCAGTGGGTCAACCGCACTTAGTAAAAATAACAAGCAGGGACCCTGGAGCTCCACCAGTTAGCTATATTAAACAATCGGGAGGATTATTTTTGGATATGACGATACACGATTTTGATATGGCTAGATTTGTTGTCGACAAGGAGATTGTAGAAGTTTACGCTAAAGGAGCGGTACTGATAGATCCTGCCATTGGTGCAGCTGGTGATATTGACACAGCGGTGGTAACACTAACGTACACAGACGGTAGCATGGCGGTTATAGACAATAGCAGAGAGGCTTCCTATGGTTATGACCAGCGTGTAGAAGTATTTGGTTCAAAAGGAATGGTACAGTCCAACAATAATTTCCATGACTCCCATAAACTTTACAATAAACAAGGTATACATGCAGCGCTGCCACTACATTTCTTCCTGGAGCGCTATCAAGAAGCCTACAAGACCGAAATGCAAGACTTTACAAAAGGCCTTTCAAACGGACTAAAAATGCCTGTTGATGGAAATGATGGCCTTCAGTCTTTAAAAATAGGTCTTGCCGCTATAAAATCACTAAAAGAAAACCGCCCAGTAACCATATCAGAGATTGTTTAACCTTGTTTGATTATACCAAAACATAAAATTTTCTTTCGAATGAAGAAACCATTAATTTTTACGGCACTACTACTCTTTTCCTTGTCTTTCGTGTGCAGAGCACAAGAAGTAATGCGTATGAATGTGATGTCCTTTAATATACGCTATGACAACCCTGAGGACGGCAAACAGAATTGGCATCATAGAAAGGAAAATGTGGTGCAAATGATTAATTTTTACGACTTGGATGTTATAGGTATGCAAGAAGTTTTAGTCGGTCAACTGAACTATCTGAAATCGAATCTTCAGCAGTACCAAGCTCTTGGAGTTGGTAGGGACGATGGGAAGGAAAAGGGCGAATTTTCACCAATTTTTTACAGAAAAGATAGGTTTGAAGCATTAAAAACAGGGACATTTTGGCTGAGTGAAACTCCTAATAAAATCAGTAAGGGTTGGGATGCGGATTTAGAACGTATTGCAACATGGGCTATCTTCCGCAATAAGGCCACTGGTGAGGAATTCATTTTCATGAATACACATTTTGACCATATAGGCGATATTGCTCGGGTGGAAAGCGCTAAATTATTGAAGCAAAAATCAACAGAATTGGCAGAGAATTTACCTTTAATACTTACTGGAGATTTTAATCTTGTTCCCGAATCTGAAGGGATTACAACCTTGACTAAACCCGATGGAGAAAATACATTGTTCAATGCTAGTAGCTTAGCTACCTTCACATATGGGCCCGACTGGACCACCTGTGGCTTTGATAACCGACCGTACGAAGTACGAAAAACAATAGATTACATATTTCTAAAAGGCATTAACAAAGTGAATAAATATGCCGTTTTTGCAGAAATGAAGGAAGATGTGTTTTTATCCGATCACTGTCCTGTGTTTGCTCAAATTGAATTTTAACCTATTTATCCACCTTCTAGTAAGTACCAATAATACTCTTAATAAAAATCTGTGTAAGTGGGTAGCTGCAATTGTAGGTCGTACAGTCCACATTATACTTTATGTGCAAAGCAGCGTTAACTGGAAAGATTTTAACTTATATGAGCAACATCTAAATTCAATTAGGGTATTCTAAGGGAGTTACAACGCCACTATTCAAATTGATTTGAAAATTATCAGAAGGCTCACCTTTCATAAATTTATCCAATATAGACATAAGTTCAAGCATATCTTGTTTTAGAGAATCGCCTCCAGAAACCATTCCTTTGTTTAGAAAAGATGTTGTTATTAACTTGTATTCACCAAGGCGTTCTGCACCAATATCCTCATACGCCAGTTGGTCCGCACTCCTAAGTCTATATAGGTCAAATATAAGGTCAGCCCCAGACCAATTTTCAAGACTCTCGATGTTACGTTTATCTTTTCCAAAATCTATTTTAGATCTTTGTAATATCTCAGAAATAAAATTATTCCCATTTTTCAACCTAAGTATTAGACCTTTAAAATCTTCGTTCTCATTGGCAAATGAAAGTGCCAATAATTCTTTCCCTGAACAATCCATTAAAAACGTAGCAAATTCTTCTGGCCATTCTGACGGCAAAAAACGTAGCCTTACCAATTCCTTTAAATGCCAATTGATAAAGTCCCCGTAGCTTTTTGAAGACAAAATTGTAGGGTCCCAAATTGTTTCATTACCATGGTTTTGCAAAAAGTCATGCTCTTGCTTATACAACTCAAAAAATGCATCAAAACGAGGAACCTTGTTCACCTTAATTGTCTCAACATGTATCGTCCCTTTGTTTTTTAATGTAATTACTTTGTATGCAGGCGTATAGGCAGCCAAAGACGGTACTTGCACATTCACCAGTGTTTTTCCATCTTTAGTACTGTAAATACCAGTATCATTCATATGCATATGACCGCCAAAATGAAGTTTTAGCCCTGCTTGGGAAAACATTTCGGCCACCATTTTGTTTGGAACACGACTGTTTTGCATTTTACCACCCACTAGTAAATTATCAATTTGCTCAAAGGCACCATTGGTGAAATCTACCATAGGGTAGTGGCTAAACGCTATCAGTATTTTTCCGTTCGTTTCTGCCTCTTTGACAATTCTAGCGACCCAATCTAGAAGGTAGCTTTTGTTGGTTATTAAATTATCAAGCCCTAAACCATTATTAGGATATTCCAAAACAGTATCGTTTTCATTTAAAAAGACCTCTTTTTTCAAATAGGTATTTGCATCAAGTGATATCAACCAAAGTCCTTCTACAGGCTCAACTACATAGCTAAGGTCTGGCAAAACCCTATCATTGGCTTCAATTAGAGCACTTCTTTGTTGTAATGAAGCGTAGTTTTTGGCCTCGTGATAGTTGTATTCCTTATAGGTATAATTAGAGAATGGGGATGCCCAATAACGATATGTCGGCTTTGGAAAAAAGCCATAGTCCCCAAGCATTCGTGCGATACCATCGTATCCCAAATTTTGAACATCTTTTGAAACTACTACGGGATGCTCTTTACTCAAATCTGGCTCGTGCATCGTAGCATCTGAAAAAATAGGTTGTTGTTTACCTCCTACTCCTAAAAAATCAACCTTGCCATCATGATGATTGAATGGCCTTACAACATCATGATTTCCAGTGGCCAGAAAAAATGAAATATCATGATTTCTAGCATATTGCTCTAAAATTTCCTTAAGCCCTCGAATATGAAGAGGCTGACCATCATCGGAAAAATCACCTGGCAAAAGCACATGTTTAATTTTTCTTTCCACCACATTGTCAAGTGCTGCTATAAAAGCAAAATAATTTTCATTGAAGATTCTTGTGGAATGCAACTGGCTAGCCATAGTTCTTATAAGTACATTCCCGTCAGCAATCGGGTTTTTAACACCTCTAAAACTAGAATCCTGTAATTCTCCATATACATATTGTAAATGCACGTCAGCAATTACGGCTAATTTGATTTCGTTTTGGCTTAATTCTTTTTGGGTAGAACAGGATGCCAATAGTACACCTAACATTAAAAAAGGACCGTAGTAGAATTTCTTAAAAAAACACATTATCATTCACAAGTTTATCACAGTAAATAAAGCTAGCGATTAAAGGGTAATCATACTAGTACTATTATGCAAAGCTTTGCAGATAGTATAGAAATTATTTTATGTGTCGTTTCAACTAGCACTATTAGGCACATATGCTTAGTCAAAATAGACATAAAAAACATATAGTGCAGGAGTACTAGAGTTCGGAAATCGTCTACATGAAAGCTGAATTTTAGCAGATTGGACCGGACAAAGAAGGCTTACAACAAACCTAGGTAAATGATAGTGCTATTGTTAAGCAACAAAGCCTGTCAAATCATATGATCCGTGAGGTTTTTTTATTTTTAAAAAGTCATACTAGCTAATATAATATGTATTGAAATTATCGCTGTGTTCAATCCAAATGGGTCAAGACTATCCTAATTAATTTTAAGATAATATATCTTTTACCACATGACCGTGAACATCGGTCAATCGATACCGACGACCTTGATGTTTAAACGTTAAGCGTTCATGATCTATACCAAAGAGATGCAGCAATGTAGCATGAAAATCATGCACATGTACCGGGTCTTTTATTACATTATAACTAAAATCATCTGTTTCTCCATGTGTGTATCCTTCTTTTACACCAGCACCAGCCATCCACATCGTAAAGGCTTTCGGGTGATGGTCACGTCCATAGTTTTCAGGAGTTAATTGTCCTTGAGAATACACTGTACGGCCAAATTCGCCTCCCCAAACCACCAAGGTATCTTCAAGCATGCCTCGTTGTTTTAAATCCTTTATCAGTGCCGCATTGGCTTGATCTGTTCGCAGACATTGAGCCTTAACACCACCAGGGCAATTGCTATGTTGATCCCAACCTTGATGATACAATTGAACGAATTTTACATCTTTCTCTAGTAGTTTTCTCGCCATCAAGCAGTTCGCTGCATAGGTTCCGGGATCTCTACTATCTTTCCCGTACATTTCAAAAATATAGTCCGGTTCGTCGGACATATCCGTAACCTCTGGAACTGAGGTTTGCATGCGAAATGCCATCTCGTATTGCGCCATTCTTGCATTAATTTCAGGATCTCCATAAGCATCATGTTGTACCTCGTTCAGTTTGCCCAAATAATTAAGCATTTGTCTTCTATCACTTCCATCATAATTTTCAGGGTCACTCAGATACAACACAGGATCTTTACCAGAACGGAATTGTACGCCCTGGTGTTCTGTAGGTAAAAAACCATTCCCCCATAATCTTGAATATAACGGTTGTCCTCCCATATTTTTTGTAATCAAGGTGATAAAAGTGGGGAGGTTATCGTTATCAGAACCCAAACCATAACTCAACCAAGAACCAATAGACGGTCTTCCTGCCAATTGATTACCTGTTTGCATGAAGGTAATGGCAGGGTCATGATTTATTTGGTCGGTTTGCATGGATTTGATAAAACAGAGCTCGTCAACAACCTCTGAAGTGTAGGGCAACAAATCGCTAGCCCAAGTTCCTGATTTGCCATACTGCTTAAAATCAAAGATGGAAGGCGCCATGGGGAAGCTAGTTTGTTCGGCACTCATACCAGTTAGCCGTTGGCCTTGACGAACGGAGTCTGGTAAATCTTGCCCAAACATATTCTTTAATTTGGGTTTATAGTCCCACATTTCAAACTGCGATGGCCCACCACTTTGAAAGAGATATACAATTCGTTTTGCCTTGGGCAAATGATGAGGAAGACCCAAACGATTCTTATTGTAGGATTTCAACAAAGCTTCAGAACTTGCATTGTCCAACCCATCTTTTTTGATTGACGCAAAGGCTTTTTCAGTATTCAACAGCGAACCCAAAGCAATAGCCCCTAGCCCCATAGAGGTTTTCGTTAAAAAATTCCGACGATCCATTTGACGTTCTATTTCCTGTAAATCTTTGTTATTAGATCTTAGAATATCCTTGTGATTATGGCACATATGTTTTTGTTGTATTACTCATTTAAACAAAATCTTTACCTCAGCTTTTGGCTTTTTCCTAGTCAAGTTCCCTTCAAGACAGCGATTTACGATACCTATCGTTTTGTAATTGCAGCGTCTGAATTGATAATGGTACTTGCCACAACCGCATTTGCGGCAACTAAGGCTCCATCATTATCGTTCGCTATTCGGAATTCGCCCGATTTCAACCAACCTTCAGCCTTAGCTTCCTTTGACTTAAATTTTTCATATTCTTCAAATTGTAAATCCACCAAAAGCGTTAACTCCTCATCTTTAATTGTTCTTCCTGTCAACTTTTTAAAAGTGTCAGCAATACCCAATTTAATATCGGAATGTTGTAACATGGTATAACCTAGTACACGTGAGGCTTCTATATACGTAGGGTCATTCATTAAAACCAAAGCCTGTAAAGGCGTATTGGTTTCTTGACGTCGTACGGCACAGAATGACCTTTCGGGCGCATCGAATGTGGCAATTGTTGGGTGGGGCACCGAACGTTTCCAGATGGTATACATGCTTTTACGATACAGTTTTTCTCCTTTATCTTCTTGGTAAGCTGACCCATTTATTTTCCAGAGTCCGGCCGGTTGATACGGTTTTACACTCGTTCCTCCAATTTTACGATTTAAAAGTCCAGAGGCAACCAAGGCATTATTTCGTAACATTTCACCTGTTAACCTACCAGATGGTCCACGTGCAAGAAGTCGATTCGCTTTGTCACGCGTCATTAATTCTTCGGTTGTTATAGAAGTCTGCCGGTAGGTGTTAGACATCACCATAAGCTTGTACAATGCTTTAACGTCCCAGCCGGACTGCATAAATTCTGTGGCCAACCAGTCTAACAAAGCCGGATGACTTGGCAATTCACCTTGGTTTCCAAAATCTTCAACTGTACGAACGATTCCGGTTCCGAATATATTTTTCCAATACCGATTCACAGCAACGCGTGCAGTTAAGGGATTTTCTTTACTTGTCACCCATTTGGCCAAGCCCAAACGATTTTTCGACAGGCTATCTGGGAAGGCAAATATTTTATCGGGCGTATTCGGAAACACTTGCGCTCCATATTGGTCATATAAGCCACGCTCAAGCACATAGGTTTCACGGGGTTCTTCCATTTCTTGCATTACAGGAATATCTTTCACTCGTTCAACACTATCCACATACATTTTGCGCACTTTTTCCAACGCTGCTAAAGATTCTTGGTATCCAATTGATTTGGTTGATAGGTAATATGCAATTAATGCCGATTTTTCTTCTAAGTTCAGTTGATTGCTATTTTTGGAAAGTATCGATTTCGCACCTTCTGAGTTTCCAATTTGCATCACCTCTAGAGGCGTAAGTTCTTTCCCGAACACCAAAATATCATCTACTGTAGCACCACCAATTCCCTTTCCTCTCCATCTGGCACCGATTTGCAGTCCTGGATCATCTGGAACATCTTTCATACCATGGGCATACCTATTAAAAACAATGTCTTTATACAGATTATCTATCTCTATTTTAGTCTCTAATTTAATTCCATTTTGATAGATATGAAGTCCATCAGCAGTACTTGAACCATCATAGGTTAGGGTCAGTTGTACCCATTTGTCCTTCCGAATATCCTCCAAAGCATATGTTACGATGGCATTTCCAGGATGTTGATGTGCCAGTACCGCCTCAAGCTTATTATCGCGTATGGCCAAGTGATATCCTCTGAAATTATAAATTTTTGCTCCCACCCCTTTGTGGAAAATAACACCGTTTTCTAATGCATTGGGAATAAACACCCGAATACCGATACTGAAGGGTTGATGTCGTTGGAAAATTCCCGCTTTACCTAAATTCAACCAGGCATCTCCATCCATTTTTAAGCCCTTACCAGTATGCCCTTCTGAGAAGTTTGCACTTTGGTTGATAGCGCCTTGCCGCTCCATTTTTCCCACCTGAAATGGAGGTAAACTATTCGTTAGTGTACCCTTATTAAAATTAAAATGTGCTATCACTTTATTGGGAAGGGCTGTTTCTACCAGCGTTTTATAGTCCTCTTTAGCTACCCATTCCTGTGCTTTCTCCGTTTCGGTTTGCGCTATTTGAAAAGTACGTTCTTGGTTTTCATCGATAAGATTTTCAACATAGTCCAAAAACTGCCTTTGCTCCTTTTCGGGCAGTAATAGCGTAGGCGCGGGCATTGACCAATCAAAAGAAATTTGCCCGGATTCCTGTACGTTATTGAAGAAACTATACATCTCATAATAGTTCTTTTGTGAAATGGGGTCATACTTGTGATCATGGCATTTGGCACAAGCCATTGTTAGGCCCAAAAAGCCTTCACTAACCACATTGGTTCTATCTGAAACATATTCTGAACGAAATTCTTCATCAATAATTCCACCTTCAGCGTTCTGGGGGTGAAGCCTATTGAAGGTGGTTGCCAAAATATGTTCATCTGTGGGATTTTTCATTAAATCCCCGGCCATTTGCCAACGAATAAATTCATCATAAGGCATATTACTATCAAAAGCTTTAATGACCCAATCCCGATACGGTGAAACATCCCGATATCGATCTACGGTATAGCCATGGGTATCTGCATAGCGCGCCAAATCCATCCAATCTAAAGTCAATTGCTCTGCAAAATGCGGCGAAGCAAGCAACCGGTCTACTTGCGTTTCAAAAGCCTGTTCAGAAGTATCACTCACAAAATCGGATATTTCATCCAGTGTTGGAGGTAGGCCAGTCAAATCAAAACTCAACCTGCGTAACAAAATTTCCTTATCTGCATTAGGGCTGGGTTCCAAGTTTTCAACTTCTAATTTAGCAAGCACAAAATTATCAATGGGGTTAAGTACCTTGTCTTGCAACTTGACTTTTGGTGGATTTTGCTTTACAGGAGCAAGAAATGCCCAATGGTCTTTGTATTCGGCACCTTCCTCAACCCATCTAACCAACATTGCCTTTTCGTACGCTGTTAGGATTAAATGTGATTCTGGTTCAGGCATTATTATTTCAGGGTCATCGCTGAGAATACGATCTACTAGTAAACTTTTACTGGCATTGCCAGGTACGATACTGTATTTTCCGGGATTGTTTTCAGATTCTTTATATGCCAACTCTGGTGTATGTAGTTGCAGCCCTGCTGATATTTTAGCTTTGTCAGGACCGTGACACAAGAAACACTTATCTGAAAGTATGGGCTTAACATGTTGGTTAAAATCAATTTCCTTAGGAAGCCTTTCATAGGCTAGTTGAACTGGTTCTGACATAACCGGACCTCCACATGAGGATAATACGAGGAGACCAACCAAATACAGTATGAGATATTTCCCGCTTAAGGTATACATAGTTTTTTCCAATTTTTAATTCTTCAAATTTTCATCTACAATAAAAGACAAAGCTTCCGTTTCGCCCGAAGTCGCCTTTGCATAATCTGAGGTCACTTGCGTTCGTGAAAGATATACCCTTTTCAACTCCGGTAATTTTTGCAACAAAGGAAGCGCGCTATTTGAAACCTGAGTGGCATATAAATTAAGTACCTCTAGGTGCGACAACTCTTTAAGATATACTATTCCATTATCTGAAATCGAAGTTTTATCTAGTTCGAGTCGCGTTAAATTCTTAAAATCAGAGAGGATAGACAGCCATTCATCTTCTACATTTGTTTCAGCTAAAGAAAGCCAAGTGATATGATTTTTGGCTGCTTCTAAGAGTAATAATTTTTCTTTTGTAAGTTCAGTACGAGTATAGCTAACATCTAAGAGCGAATTATTATCTCCAAAAGTTTTTACAACAAAGCCTTCTTCAATAAGTAATGCTATCTGGATACTATCTAAGGGTGCCATCTCCACCTTTTCGTACCAAGGGCGCGGTGTTGTATTTAAACCATAACCACGCATTAGTACTGATTTTATACTTTCACCAAGCTCTAACTGACTTACAACACTCTCGAAAGACGCACCTTGATTAATCCACCATTCTACGGTCTTAATTTCATCATAGGTTAATACATTGGTGGTAGGAGGCATGAATTTTATATTTTTTTGAGGAAGTGTGATTCTTCTAAAAAGCTCACTTTCCTCTAAACTACCAGCGAAGACTATTTGGCCACCATCACCACCTAAAAACAAAGAATCTGAATGGCTCATATTTAAGCCGCCGCGTTTTACTTCATTATTATGGCAGGCAACACATTTCGCATCAAAAATGGGTTGTATCAAATCGGTATAGACAATGACGCTATCGGGATTATTCAATCGAAGCTTAAAACCAGCTTCCTGTTCAGGTACCAAAAGTCGTTGTATGGGTTTTGGCGCAAATTCTGTGAGGTAGGTATCGCCATGCGTTAAGTTACCTCCTTTATGCCCTTCAACAGACAACAAAATTATCAAAAGAATATTGAAGCCGTGCTGCAGGAATTTTGGATAGCGATCTGGTTTTAATTTAATCCACCATCCTATGAAGGCAATTAGAACGAGCGCAATACCCAACCAACGGTGCAGAAAAATCTGATCTTCTTCATACAAACCGGTCTCCCCAAGGTACCATCCACAAAGAGCCGCAGCAAATGCCGCAATACCACCAATAAACCATGCTATTGAGATAAGTTTACTAGGCGTTTCGGTTTTTAGAAAACTCTCCCACCATTCCAATAGAATTGCCAATAAGATAAAACCAATAGGAAGATGCACCAAAATGGGGTGAAAACGACCTATAAACGTTGTAAATTCTAATGCAATCATATGCAAGATGAAAATTAATACATGAGCTACAGGCATCCCAAAAATTAGCGCGTTATGGAATCCTTGACCTTTGCTATTATTCCTCTAAATTTAATCAATACCAAACTAATATAAGTG
>CBDUKC010000099.1:0-11008 GCA_965367705.1 uncultured Maribacter sp.
TTACGGCTGTTTCGGCTACGATTAACGCTCCAGCGGTAATAGTGCCAGAACTTACGCAAATTGCAGATTATACCTGCTTTAATACGGGAGGTACATTAGAAGCATCGGCAACCGGAGGCAATCCAACTTATGAATACAGAATCGAAGATCTTGGAGGTGTAGAAATAGCTGCATATCAAACCAACCCTATATTCCCAAATATCACAAATGGTACTTATGTAGTGCGCGTTAGGGATGCCAATGGATGTGAGACGGTATCTACAACACAGGTACAGATAGACCCACCGACCACAATAGGTTTTGATGTAACACCAACTGCGTGTTATGATGGTCAAAACAATGCTTCGCTAAACGTTTCCGTAAATACAGGAAACGACGGGTATACGTTTAGAATAAATGGCGGTGCGTGGATCACACCAACACCTGCAACGGCCTTAAGCTATACCTTCATTGGGCTATCAAATGGCTCTTACGATGTAGAAGTAAGTGATAGTTATGGATGTATTTCTCCTGTAGAAACCATAGTGATCTCCCCTACCCTTTTAGCACAAGTAGATGTCGTTGATGTAAGCGCATGTGCAACTGGAAGCATTACGGTGACCCCTAGTGGTGGTCTAGGAACTTATGCATATGCATTTTTGCCTACCGGAACTACTGTGCAGGATAGTGACTTTAATACAACAGATAACATTGCAATAACGAATGCAACCATAGGAGACTATGACGTGTACGTTAGGGACAACGGTGCAACTGCACCCTATTGTCAATTTTTGGAAACGGTAAGCGTAGCTAGTGCTCCGGTACTTGCTTTTACCGCTTTACCAACGGATGCCATTTGTTTTGGTGACACTGGTAGCATTGATGTCGCTATCACTTCAGGTATCGCCCCATTTACCTACGAATTGGTGGATGTAGATCACGGAACCTCAGATGCTACTCAAACCGGTGTCATGGCAACTTCCAGAACCTATTTCAACTTAACCCCCGGTGAGTATAATGTAATAATCACGGATGCCGCAGGATGTTCAGTATCTGTCAACGCTATCAATATTGTCGAACCAGTTGAATTAACAGCTGATATCGAAGGTGAAACTCCGGCTGCTTGTACTGGAGATGTAAATGATTTTGGATTTAAATTTGTTAACTATCCGACTACCTTGGGTACAATTCAGTTTAGTGCTGATGGCGGAAGTGATTGGACAGCAGGGAATAATAGCATTCCTGGAACTACAGATGTTCTTACAGGTTACATGTCCGGTAGCACAGTTAATCCTTCTATGCGTACCGTTGATGGCTCTGGCAATACGATTTGTCAGGTCGATTTTCCACCATTTGTCATTCCTTTTCCATTAGATGACTTGGACATAACCCTTCTTCCTATTATCGTAAATTGTAACGAACTACAAGTATCTGTAAGAGGAGAAAACGGTACCGCGCCATATCAGTATACCTATGCGGAGGACCCAGCCAACTTTAATCAAATAACACCAGTTAATGGGTGGACGACGCCTTATGCATTAGGAATAACACATACCTTTCCTGGTTTAACACCTGGAAGAACCTATTCCTTTTATGTGCGTGATGCAGCAGGCTGTGTTAGACAAAGTAATATAAATGTCAACGACATTACTACCAATCCAATGGAAATCACATCGGTTTATGAGCCCTCGTGTAGCGGTGTAAACAATGGTGAAATCATATATTCTATTATTGATACTGATGGTGTTACAGAACCTGAAATGAACTGGACCTTATTCGATATTGATGGTAACACCATAACCACCAGCGGAGGAAATGTAGCATATTCAAGTCCAATTACTATCAATGGCTTGGCACCAAATCAATATTATATCGAAATTCAACAAGTTGATTCCGGCGGTACACCTCAATGTATTAGCGGTAGTGAAAACTTGTTACTGGAAGAATTAGACCCCATTACAGCAACGCTCAATGCAATTGAGCATATCAGTTGTGAAAACCCAGGTCTTATCTTAGTAGAAAATATTCAAGGCGGCGGTGGAACGTATTCGTTTACGGTAAATGGCCCATCAGGATTTACACTTACAGGAACTACGGATAATCCTATAGAAATTCCTGCAAATTCCTTAGCAGGAACTTACAACGTACACGTTAGAGATCAGTATGGATGTTCTGCTGACTTAGGAAATGTAAATATGACTTTAACTGCTAATCCTGTTCTTACAGATGTAGTTGTAGATAACTGTAGTGCTGCGGCATCTGTTAGAATTACCGCTACCACAGGTGCTGCATCTATGGTATATTCTTTGGATAATGGCACCACGTATGTAAACAACGGTGGTGTTTTCAATAATGTAGCTGCAGGCAGCTATACCGTCTTTGTGAAAGATGGGAATGGTTGTACCGATTCGCGCGCTATTACGGTAAACCCAAGCCTACAGGCAACAGCTTCCCTGACCCAAAATCTGGGCTGCGGTCCTGGACAAGAAGCAGAATTGACGCTTAATGTATCTGCAGGTTCTACGAATTACGAATACGAAATCATCAATACTGTCGGAACCTTAGTTCCAAGACAATCTATGGTGACCGCTTCTATAGCTACTATGGTAACTGTGGCAGATACTTATACGATCCATGTTTATGATATAGGAACCAGCAGTCCTGAATGTAGTCGTACGTTTACCATAGTGGTGCCACCGGCGGCACAACCTAGTTTTACCCCCAATCCAACAGATGTAACCTGTAGCGGTGGTAGTGATGGCACTATAACCATTACAGAGACAAACAATGGAAACAATCCGTTGACATATAGCCTTATGCCTAATAATGGAACCTTTAATTCGGCCACTAATACGTTCGAAGACCTACCTATGGGTAACTATGAAATTACGGCAACGGGACCTAATGGATGTACAACGGCCATAAACAACATTCAGGTAAACGAACCTAACCTGATAACATTTGATGCCCCAACAGTAACGCCATTTGGTTGTACTATTGGAAATACAAAGGATAATGCGACCATAGCAATAGATTTAGCTAGTATCGCTGGAGGTTCTGGCACGTACACACGTTATGAATTTGTTGAGAATGGTAGCGGTACCGTTTTACAAAATGGTTCTGCAAACACATATACCTTTACTGACACTAGTGGCGGTAATGTTATGGTTCGCGTTATAGATGAAAATGGATGCAATGGAGAAGTATTAGTTAACGTTCCAGCCTTTGACGTATTGAGTGCGCCTACAGTACATATCGCTGACGCTATTTCATGTAGTAATCTTGGAGAAGATATTTCCATAGATGTATCCAGTAGCATAACTAGTTTTACTGCTAACCCAGCAAACTATCAGTTTAAACTAGCTACCTCAGCCGTTTTCCAAGCATCAAACCTGTTTTCAGACCTGCAACCAGGCAGTTACACTTTTGTTGCGCGTAATATTGCAACTGGCTGTGAACTAAACGTATCTCATACAGTAGCAGATCCAAATACCTTTAATGTAACTGTCGATAAACTTTCGGATGCTATTTGTTTTGGAGACAATGGAAGCATTACGCTTTCCATCACCGATGCAACTTATGCAGGTGGCTTTACTTGGGAGATTTTTAATAGTAATGGTACCCCTGCAGATCGATCAGACGATGGTACCGCCATACTAAACGGGAATTCCGCGAATATGGGCCCAACAACAGCTATTAGTGTTCCTGCTGGCAACTATATAGTAGAAGTTATACAGAATGCGTTCCCGGATTGTGCACAAGTACGTTCCTTTAGCATTACCACACCAAGTGCTCCTCTTACCTTGGATACCATTGCACAAACAGATGTGGGTTGCAGTAATGACCAAGGAACTGCGTCAGTAAATCCGTTAGGTGGAATGGCACCTTACGATATAGAACTTACAAATACAGCGGGAGCGGTATTTAATGCCAACGGTGTTAACGCCCATCTGTTCCAAGGGTTAACCGCAGGGCTGTACACTCTAAACGTAACAGACGCCTTGGGTTGTACAGAAGTATTTACCAATGCGTTCGAACTATTGTTACCAGACCCAATTGATGGTACTATTTCAACAATTGAATTAGTTTGTCAAGATGACACTAATGCATCTATTTCCTTAACGCTTAATGCTAGGAATGTAACAAGTACCTATAGATATATGTTAAACAGCTATTCAGATGCTACGGGTAGCACTGTCATGCAAAGTACAGCGAGTCAAGTCACTGGTACTTTCGATAGTCTTGGTTCAGGATTTTATAGTATTTCAGTTTTAGATACCATGGGATGTACCTTTGAATCTCCAATTACAGAAATCGTAAACCCAACAGAGGTAAATGCACAGTTGTTAACGACACAAGCTATCGGTTGTCAGCAAGGAGCTACCTTATCGTTAACTGCACAAGGAGGCACAGCGCCCTACCAGTGGAGTGTTGACGGTACTACATTTAATCCTATGAACGGTTTAAATGGTCCAGATTCGCATGAATTTCAAAATGTGCTGGCAGGAACCTATCAATATTTTGTAATCGATAGCTTTAATTGTGTTTCAATTATATCTAATGAAATCAATGTAAATGTAATTGAAGACTTGGCAGTGGTACTTGATACCTCAGCTGCATTCGTTAATTGTAATGGTGAAAGCTCTGCTTTGATAGATGCTACGGCAGATGGCGGTCTTGGTAACTATCAATACGGACTATTTTCTGATACCGGTTTAACGAACGAGATTCGTCCATACCAAACTGATGGACTCTTTACAGACTTACCACAGGGCACCTATTATGTAAGTGTCGTGAGCGAAGACTGTCAAGTTACATCAGAAGTAGTTACGATAACGGAACCAGATGCTTTGGTGGCAACCCCAACCATTACAGATGTACTTTGTAACGGTGCTGACAATGGTAGTATCTTAATAGATATTGCAGGCGGAACAGCTCCTTTTCAGTATGCCATTTCCCCAAATCTAAATCAGTTCGATGATGTTAATACGTTTGAAGACCTTGCCCCTGGAGACTATTCGGTTATCGTACAAGATAGTAAAGGTTGTTTTGAATTGATAGAATTTACGATTACGGAACCAGATGTTTTAGAAATGGAAGTTACGGTAACACCAGAGTACTGTGTTGGCGAGGCCGATGGGACGATCACCGTTGCTCCAACAGGCGGCACAGCTCCATACAGTACTAGCCTTAACTCAAATAATCAAGTGGATTATGTAGAAAATCAATTGACCTATGCCAACCTTACCAGTGGTGATTATATTGTCTTTATAAAAGATGCCAATGGTTGTGAAATCAATCAGACGGTAAGGATTGAAGAAGGTGTAAACATAAATGCAACTGTAGAAGTAATCTATGATTGTCCCGATGGTACTTTGGGTAATAGTATTGAAATTACCCTAGAAGACAGTACTGAAGAATCATATCTATTATTTGCATTGGATAGCACAGATTCAAATGATCTACAATTGGAACCGGATTTTACCAACATTGCTCCTGGTTCTCACATGCTGACCATCGCACATGCTAATGGATGTACCAGAAGCTTTCCTTTTGAGGTGGAAGCATTTGACCCGTTGGGAATCAGTTTAGAGCAACGCAGTCTAAACGAAATTACTGTCGTTGCTACTGGAGGAAGGGAAGGATATACTTACTTCTTTAACGGTATCGACAATGGAGATGATGAAACCTATTACATCAGGGAAACTGGTAACTACCAAGTTACCGTGGTAGATGAAAACGGCTGTGAAGCAACGGCAAACATATTTATGGAATTCATAGATATTGAAATCCCAAATTTCTTTACACCGGACGGTGATGGACAAAACGACGTATGGATACCTCGGAACATTGAACAATTCCCAGAACTGTTCCTTAATGTGTACGACCGTTATGGCCGTATGGTCTATAGGTTGGCAGACAGCCCGGAAGGATGGGATGGATTCTACCAAGAAAACACATTGCCAACAGGTGATTACTGGTATGTAATCAAACTTAATGGTAAAGAGGATACTCGAGAATTTGTAGGAAACTTCACGTTGTACAGATAAGAGAATAACATCCAACACAACCATGGCTCCGATATTTCCTATTTGTAGATATATCGGAGCTTTTTTTGTTGGAATACTCATTCTAAATCATTTGTCTTTCTGAAAAATCACTAACCCACTTACTAAGGGTTAAAAAAGTGCTTCACAGTCAAAATTTATGGACAAACAACTCCTTCTTATCCTTTCACAACAAATAATTGCTTCACCCTTTAAATGTGGGTTTCTTAGCAAAAAAAGATTTCATGGGAAGTAAGTACGGATAGCGGAGCTACATTCACCGCTATTATCGATGGCAGTGAGTATACCGGCACACAAACGGATGAATTAGTTATACTTTCACCAGACCTGGATAAGAACAATTATATCTATCGCGCAATCCTTTTAAGTGAGACATTTGTCTGCGGACAGACCCTAACCAATGAGGTTGTTCTCTCCGTTGGACCACGAACTGTTATTACCAATAGGCGTATTACGATTAGGGTAAATAAAAATTAGCGAAATCGATACTCCACATTCTTTAACAAAAAATCTGTAACAAATCAGCGGGTTCTTCGTCAAGTTAGTATATCAATCAAAACCAATCAGATTTTGGAACATATACTCACGGTAAAAAACCTCACTAAAAAATTTGGCTATTTAACCGCCGTAAAAGACCTTTCCTTTACGATAGAAAAAGGAAATGTTTATGGCATTCTAGGGCCGAATGGCAGTGGGAAATCAACAACCTTGGGTATTGTACTAAACGTTGTCAACAAAACAGAAGGAGAGTTTTCTTGGTTTGATGGTGATATATCTACGCACCAAGCGCTGAAAAAAGTGGGTGCAATTATTGAGCGTCCAAATTTCTACCCCTACATGACAGCGATACAAAACCTAAAGTTGGTCTGTAAGATCAAAGAGGTGGCCACTGATAAAATCGAAGAAAAATTAGAACTAGTAGGACTACTCGATAGAAAAAACAGTAAATTCAGAACATACTCTTTGGGTATGAAGCAACGCCTCGCTATTGCCTCTGCCCTGCTTAACGATCCAGAAATACTAATTCTAGATGAACCTACCAACGGTCTAGATCCCCAAGGTATTCATCAAATAAGGGGAATCATTAAAAAAATTGCTTCTCAAGGCACCACGATTCTTTTGGCCTCGCACTTGTTAGATGAAGTTGAAAAAGTATGCTCCCATGTGGTTATACTTAGAAAAGGTGAAAAACTCTATTCCGGCCGTGTTTCGGATATGTTGGCCACCCATGGTTTTTTTGAACTAAAGTCTACCAAAAATGATTTACTTATCGAGCACTTAAGGAATAATGCCAGTTTTGGTGAAATCAAATCAGAAGACGGGCTCATTACAGCGTTCTTGAAAGAAGACATTAGTGCAGAAGATTTCAACAAATCCTTATTTGAAAAAGGAATTGTACTCTCCCATTTGGTAAAGCGCAAAGAAAGTTTAGAAGAACAATTCTTGGAACTAACCAAAAATCAATCTAACTAAGTCAACCATACCATGATACGATTACTACAAATAGAATTTATTAAACTTTGGAACAATAGGGCTAGTAAGGTGCTGATTATTTCTTATTTTGTTTTGCTCACTTCCATTGCCTTAGTGGCTGCAATAAAATTTGATATCGGACCTATAAAATTTCATTTAGCGGAAATAGGCATCTTCAACTTTCCCTACATCTGGCACTTTAATACCTTTGTGACCGCCTTTTTTAAATTGTTCCTTGCTATCGTTATTGTTTCAATGATGGCAAATGAATACAGCAACAAGACTATAAAACAAAATCTTATAGATGGACTTTCCAAAAAAGAGTTTATACTTTCCAAGTTTTTAACCGTCGTCACCTTTTCCGTGATATCTACCCTCTTTGTATTCATTGTCTCTTTAATCCTAGGTTTAATCTATTCCGACTTTAACGAATTCTCTATTATATTTTCCGATTTGGAGTTTATCCTAGCATTTTTTGTGAAATTAATTGGGTTCTTTTCGTTCTGTTTATTCTTAGGCATCCTTGTTAAACGTTCTGCATTCGCCCTTGGATTCCTAATTATGTGGCAAATATTCGAAGGAATTGCGAGAGGCTTAATGCGATGGAAATTATTTGACGGGGATACCACAGATGCTATTATGGGCTTCTTCCCACTGCAATCCATGTTCAATCTTATAAAGGAGCCATTTACTAGATTGGAAGCGGTACAAACTGTGGCGGATCAAGTAGGAGAAACTATCAATTTGAATTATCATGTGCATTGGTACGAAATTTTGATTGTATTGGCTTGGTCTGCAATCTTTATCTATTTTTCTTATGCATTACTAAAAAAACGCGATTTATAGATCCTATTGAAATACGCTTACGGTTACGGTCCGTTCCAGCAAGTACATCCAAAGTTTAATCCATTTAACAGTTCGCAATAGTATCTAAAAGCCTATTTTAATTATATTGTAGGGCTTTGGAATGCACTATGAAAAAAACAGGAGCCTTAGTTTTCCTATTCAGTTTATTATTACCCACGCTATTATGGGGTCAAGGGAAGACCACGAACTTTTGTCATAATTAACCTGACTAGTTTGGCATTGAATAAATTTGAAGCTTTTGACGTCTCTTTTTACAGCAACCTAGAAGATGCTTCCTTGGAAGAAAATCCCTTACCCCAAACCTATGAATCCTCCAACCCGCAGATTTATGCCCGTCTGGAAAATAATAATGAATGTGAAAATGTGGTAAACATCAACCTAGTCGTAAATCCAGCCCAAAGTGGAACGGCATATAGAATTCAGACCTCTTAGCAGAAGACGACTACTGGTTTAAGGCCAACTTAGAGGATGGCAGAGAGTTCAAAGGTCATTTTAGTTTAAAACGATAAGAGGTCGACACCAAAAGTTACAATTACTACGGTATAATTAAGAATAGAATTACTTGTTATGCCATCTATTTTTTGAAAGGCCATTTTGTATTTTTACAAGATGAAATTCAAGCTAGTATCGGAATTTAAACCTACAGGCGATCAGCCTAATGCGATAAAGCAACTTACCAAAGGTCTAGACCAAGGCGAACAATATCAAACGCTACTTGGAGTAACTGGATCAGGAAAGACGTTTACGGTCGCCAACGTGATAGAAGAAGTACAAAAGCCCACATTGGTACTTGCCCATAATAAAACCTTGGCCGCGCAACTCTACTCGGAATTTAAACAGTTTTTCCCCGACAATGCTATTGAATATTTTGTTTCGTATTATGATTACTATCAACCTGAAGCATTTATTCCTTCCAGTGGCGTTTATATAGAAAAAGATTTGTCCATAAACGAGGACATAGAAAAACTACGATTAAGCACCACATCCTCTTTACTATCTGGTCGACGAGATGTTTTGGTAGTCGCATCTGTATCTTGTCTATACGGTATTGGAAACCCGGTAGAATTTCAAAAAAACGTGATTACCATAGAAAAAGATCAGGTTATAGCACGCACCAAATTTTTACATCAACTGGTACAAAGTCTCTATTCAAGAACTACTGCTGATTTTCGAAATGGTAATTTTAGGGTAAAAGGCGATGTGGTGGATGTTTTTCCTAGTTATGCAGACCATGCTTTTCGTATACATTTCTTTGGAGATGAAATAGAAGAAATAGAAGCTTTTGACCCATTCAACAATAATGTTATTGAGGTATACCAAACCTTGAATATATATCCTGCGAACATGTTTGTTACTTCCCCGGATATACTTCAAGGTGCTATTCACAATATTCAAGATGATCTGGTAAAACAAATCGATTACTTTAAAGAAATTGGCAAACCTCTAGAAGCAAAACGTTTAGAAGAACGTACTAATTTTGATTTGGAAATGATACGGGAACTCGGATATTGTTCGGGAATCGAGAACTATTCCAGATATTTGGACGGTAGGGAACCAGGAACAAGACCCTTTTGCCTCTTAGATTATTTCCCTGATGATTACTTAATGGTTATCGACGAAAGCCATGTTACCATTCCTCAAGTGCATGCCATGTACGGGGGAGACCGGTCTCGAAAAGTTAATTTAGTAGACTATGGTTTTCGGTTACCTGCTGCTATGGACAACAGACCACTAAAATTTGAAGAGTTTGAAGCCCTGCAAAATCAAGTGTTGTATGTAAGTGCTACTCCGGCAGATTATGAATTGCAACTTAGTGAAGGGATATTTGTTGAACAGGTTATTAGACCTACTGGCCTGTTAGATCCAATTATAGAGGTTAGGCCTAGTTTAAATCAAATAGATGACTTGGTAGAGGAAATCCAACAACGTGTAGAGAAAGATGAACGTACATTAGTTACTACCCTGACAAAACGTATGGCAGAAGAACTTGCAAAATATCTGGATCGGATTAGTATTCGTTGTAGATACATCCATAGCGATGTTGACACTTTGGAACGGGTAGAAATTATGCAAGATTTAAGAAAAGGTATTTTTGACGTGCTCATTGGCGTAAATCTTTTGCGTGAAGGACTGGATTTACCAGAGGTCTCTTTGGTCGCCATTTTGGATGCTGATAAAGAAGGTTTTCTACGCAGTAATAGATCACTTACACAAACGGTTGGACGTGCCGCAAGAAACTTAAATGGAAGGGCAATTATGTACGCGGACAAGATTACCGCAAGTATGCAAACAACCATAGACCAAACAAATTACAGAAGGGAAAAACAGATTGCGTATAATGTTGAAAACAACATTACACCCACAGCATTAAACAAAAGTTTAGACAGTGTACTTTCCAAAAATTCAGTATCCACATACCACTTTGAAAAGGAAGAATTAAGAGCTGCCGAACCCGATTTACAATACCTGACAAAGGATCAAATTGAGAAGATGATTCGTGAAAAAAGAAAGGCGATGGAAAAGGCTGCGAAAGAATTGGATTTTATGCAAGCTGCAAAATTACGAGATGAAATCAAGGGACTTCAAGAACAAAAAGTATAGTATTATTGTCGAAAATATTT
>CBDUKC010000100.1:0-10993 GCA_965367705.1 uncultured Maribacter sp.
TATGTTAAATATAAAATGAATCTTGTTTAGATGAAAACAGTACTTTGGATTTTAATATTTTTCGGAACATTTTCCTTTATGGAATTTATGGCTTGGTTTACTCATAAGTATATCATGCACGGATTCCTTTGGTCCTTACACAAAGACCATCACCATAAAGACCACAATTCATGGTTTGAGCGCAATGATGCCTTTTTTATTTTCTATGCGATTGTAAGCATGTCACTCTTCTACCTTGGCAACAGTGGTATATGGTATGGCTATCCTCTTGGTTTTGGTATTTTAGCCTACGGAATTGCGTATTTTCTTGTGCATGATATCTTTATTCACCAACGTTTCAAAATTTTTCGAAACGCCAATAATTGGTATGCAAAAGGTGTGCGACGCGCTCACAAAATGCACCATAAACATTTAGGTAAAGGTGATGGCGAATGCTTTGGTATGCTATTCGTACCGTTTAAGTACTTCAAGAAGTAATTATGCCCAAAGCTTTAGTGATTGGCGCCGGCATTGGAGGCATTGCATCGGCTTTACGTTTATGCAAAAAAGGGTATACCGTAACCGTAGTTGAAGCCAACAGTTACGCAGGTGGAAAACTGCATGCGATCGAACAGGATGGGTACCGTTTTGATTTGGGCCCTTCCCTATTTACCATGCCCCATTTTGTTGATGAGCTTTTTGAACTATTCGATAAAAATCCTAAGGATTATTTTAACTATCACCGTAAGAATACCATCTGTAATTATTTTTGGGAAGATGGTCATACGTTTAGTGCCACCGCCGATCTAGATGCTTTTACGGAACACGCATCCCTAAGTTTTTCGGAACCTGTGGAGAACATTAAAAAATATATCAAATCCAATAAGAAAAAGTACGATTTAACAGCATCGCTATTTTTAGAAAAGTCCTTGCACAAAGCTAGTACCTACCTTTCTAGGCGAACAGTACAATCCATACTCAATATTACAAGTTTAGACATATACAGTTCTCTAAACGACACCAATGTGGGATATTTCAAAAATCCCAAATTAGTACAACTTTTTAATAGATATGCAACTTATAATGGGTCAACACCCTACAAGACACCCGGTATCATGTCTATGATTCCCCACTTAGAAATGCACTATGGAACCTATTTCCCAAAAGGTGGCATGCATCAAATTAGTCAAAGCTTATATCAGCTCGCTAGGGATGAAGGTGTTGACTTCAATTTCAACGAAACTATTGAAAGTATTCATGTACACAACAAAAAGGCAATTGGAGCTTCTTCCTCCCAAAAGGAATATAAAGCAGATATTGTAGTGTCAAATATGGACGTCTATCCCACCTATAAAAAGCTTTTAAAAAATGAACCAGCCCCTGAAAAAATTCTAAAACAAGAGCGCTCCAGCTCTGCACTTATTTTCTATTGGGGAATAGACAAAGAATTTTCGAATCTAGATTTGCACAATATCCTTTTCAGTGATTCCTACAGTGCAGAGTTTGAGCATATCTTTGACAAAAGGAAACTATATCGAGACCCGACTGTTTATATTAACATCACTTCTAAAGAAAATCCTTCTGATGCCCCAAAAGGCCATGAGAACTGGTTTGTGATGTTAAACGCACCTGGAAATTACGGTCAGGACTGGGATACGCTAGTTAAGGAAGCTAAAAAAAATACCATAGCCAAAATCAATAAGGTTTTAAAAACGGATATAGAAAAACATATTCTAACAGAACATATCTTAGATCCTGTAGGCATAGAAAACGCTACGAGTTCTTACCGTGGCGCTCTTTATGGTGCCGCAAGTAATAATAAATTTGCAGCTTTCTTAAGGCATCCAAATTTCTCAAGACGCATCGAAAACCTATATTTTTGCGGTGGCTCTGTACATCCCGGCGGTGGAATCCCCCTATGCCTACTTTCTGCTAAAATTGTAGAAGACCTTGTTCCAAACATTAAAAAACATGCTTAAGACCTTAAAAGAGCATCCGCTGTATGTTGCTATCGGTACAATTTGGCTTTTTCATATCTCTGCCATGATAGGGATAGCCATAGGTCATGTAGATTGGTTCGTAGAAAAAACGCCCTTGAACCTTATCCTTTCCCTATTTCTATTTTTAGTGTTCTATCCTATTGATACCGCAAAAAAAGGTATCGCATTTACCATCTTTTGTACAGGCGGTATTTTTGCAGAATGGCTTGGCGTGGAACATCAGCTATTATTTGGTGACTACGCATACGGAAACAACTTTGGCCCAAAAATGGATGGCGTACCTTATCTGATAGGCGCCTATTGGGCCATCCTTACCTTTGTTACCGCAAGTATTTTGGATTATACGAAGTGGAACAATGTCATCAAGATCGTTTTAGCGACCGTTCTAATGGTAATGTTGGATTTTTTAATGGAACACACGGCTCCTATTTTTGATTTCTGGACGTTTGAAGGTGGCATCCCTACCTTAGAAAATTATGTGACCTGGTTTGCATTGGGAATTATATTTCAAATAATAGTAAAACTGTTAAAGATAACAGGGAACAAAATGCTATCGGCACATATCTACCTTTCGCAATTCGTTTTCTTTCTATTCTTTTACTTCTTGTATCCTTAAAAAGGCAATGAAGATACGCCCTCCCAATTCCCCTTTGTCCTATACGGCTCAAATCTAGAAAATAGTTCTTCGCTGTACCAATCCAAGGTTTTCGTTTTTTTAATGGCCTCGGTATGCTCCCTACTCTTGTAGGCAAAATCCATTAGGGATTCTTTATCTTTCCACAGGCTAAACGTTGCCATTTGCAGAAACGGTACTTCGCCAATTCCTTTAGTAAACAACAACCCTTTATTTTCTTTTAACGATGCTTGCGACGCAGGAACGTATTTCCAAAAGGTACGCAGCATCTTAGGCTTAATGGTAGCTCTGGTAATCACCGCTATATATGGGTTATTGTCATTGATATCGTTACTTTGAACGAAAGGATTTACGCCCGCCCAAGTTCCCCTTGCCTTGATACTTCTCATATAAAGCGTCCATTGCTGCGCAGTCTTAGCTACATAACGCTTATATAGGCTAGAATTATGGAAAAACCTATCTGCGTCCTCCTCGCTTTCCCAAACCTGCAGTAAGGCATATACCGACCAATCCGCAAAAGGATTAAATCCGTCCTTACCACTTCCCATAAGTTTGTAATGAAGTAAACCCTGTTCTTTGGACAACGGCCTATGCGCAAATTGCATCATCCCAAAAGCCCAAAACTTTGTAGCTGGCTTGCTGTATTTAAAAAAAGTAAGGGTAGTTACCTGACTCATGACGCACTATTCGGAAATCAGTTCAACAAGAAGCGCATCCACTTTGTCATTCCGCCAATCTGCTATTGCATTTTGATGTACCGTAATTTGTCCTTTTTTATCTATAATATAAGACCCTGGCGGTTTTAATAGGGTAACCGGACTTGAATCGCCAACAATCTGATACGTAACAGGAAACGTATACCCGTGCTTTTGCATGAATAATTCCACAGGAGCACGCTCCTCATTGGTAATAATATAAAAATCTACTTTGCCTTTATATGTGTTATAAAGTTCCTGTATATCCTTTAATTGAGCCTTAGAAGGCAAATGCCATGAAGCCCAAAATGTTATAAAAACTACCTTACCCTTAGATTTTTCGAAATTGATAAAGTCCCAATCGGCATTTTTTAACCGCCAATCGTAGCTACTTATTTCTCCTCTATTGTCGGGTGTAATAACAGTAGGTCCCGTTGCAAACCAACGGTTAAGCATTATCTTACTAAAATCTCCTAAAGGTGTAATGAAAAAAGACAAAACAATTGCAATCACGAATAAAGTATAAACAGTTTGTCTTTTCATGTTAGATAGGTAGAGTTCAAAACTAAAAAACTCCCGAGGATAATCGGGAGTTTTCAGAAACTATTTCAAGTTATTTATTACGATGCATTTTCTCTTTTGATAACGTTAAGGGCTGAACCTTCCCTAAACCATCCAATCTGCGCATCGTTGTACGTATGATTTGCTATAATAGAATCGGTAGTACCGTCTGCATGAACCACCTCAATGGTTAAAGGTTTATCCGGGGCAAAATCAGCAATATCAACAAAATTAAACGTATCATCTTCCTTTATTAGGTCATAATCACTTTCATTAGCGAAGGTTAAACCTAACATACCTTGTTTTTTCAAATTGGTTTCGTGAATACGTGCGAAAGACTTTACTAGTACCGCCGCAACACCTAAATGTCTCGGCTGCATGGCTGCGTGTTCTCTAGAAGAACCTTCACCATAATTATGATCACCAACAACAATGGTCTTTATACCTGCTGCCTTATAAGCTCTCTGTGTGTCTGGCACCCCTTCAAATTCACCAGTCAATTGGTTCTTAACGAAGTTGGTCTTTTTATTAAAGGCATTGACAGCTCCAATAAGTGTGTTATTTGCAATGTTGTCCAAATGTCCTCTAAAACGTAACCATGGACCCGCCATTGAAATGTGATCCGTAGTACATTTACCAAAGGCCTTTATCAATAGCTTTACGCCTTGTAGCTCTTCGTTTTGGATAGGTAAAAACGGCTCCAATAATTGTAACCTTTCCGAATCTCCAGCAACCGCAACCTGTACCCCAGAACCATCTGCTTCTGGTGCAAGGAAACCTGCATCCTCCACTTCAAAACCCTTTGGTGGAAGTTCCCAACCTGTTGGCTCATCAAAACGTACTTCTTGCCCATTCTCATTAATCAAGGAATCCGTAAGTGGGTTAAAATCCAATCGACCTGCAATCGCAATAGCAGCGGTTATCTCAGGTGAGGCTACAAACGCATGTGTATTAGGATTACCATCGGCACGCTTTGCAAAGTTTCTATTGAATGAATGTACAATACTGTTCTTCGGTGCGTTCTTAGGGTCACTATACCTAGCCCATTGGCCTATACAAGGACCACAAGCATTGGTAAATATTTTGGCATCTAATTTTTCAAATACATTTAATATACCGTCTCTTTCCGCTGTAAAACGAACTTGCTCCGAACCAGGGTTAATCCCTAACTCCGACTTCATTTTTAAGCCCTTATCCAATGCTTGTTGCGCAATTGAAGACGCTCTTGACAAATCTTCATATGAAGAGTTGGTACAAGAACCAATCAAGCCCCATTCTACTTGAATAGGCCATTCATTTTCTGTTGCCTTTTTGGTCATATCACTACCAACCGCTGTAGATAAATCCGGTGTAAAAGGTCCATTTAGTAATGGTCCTAATTTTGAAAGATCAATATCTATAACTTGGTCAAAGTAGTTTTCTGGATTTGCATACACCTCTGCATCTGCGGTCAAATGCTCTTTCACTTGGTTTGCAGCATCCGCTACATCTGCCCTGTCAGTAGCACGGAGATACCGCTCCATAGACTCGTCATAACCAAAAGTAGAAGTGGTTGCGCCTATCTCGGCTCCCATATTACAAATAGTTCCTTTTCCTGTACAAGACAAGGAAATGGCCCCAGGTCCAAAATATTCTACAATAGCTCCGGTACCTCCCTTAACAGTAAGTATTTCGGCTACTTTTAAAATAATATCCTTTGGTGCTGTCCAACCGGAAATTTTCCCAGTTAATCTAACGCCAATTAACTTAGGGAATTTTAATTCCCAAGCCATCCCGGCCATTACATCGACCGCATCCGCCCCACCAACACCAATAGCAACCATACCTAAACCACCGGCATTTACCGTATGAGAATCGGTACCAATCATCATTCCGCCAGGAAATGCATAATTTTCCAAAACTACTTGATGTATAATTCCTGCACCCGGTTTCCAAAATCCAAGACCGTATTTGTTAGAAACGGACTCTAGAAAATCAAAAACCTCGGAACTAGCCGAATTGGCAAATTTCAAATCTGCCTCGGCACCATTTTTGGCCTGTATCAAGTGATCGCAATGTGTCGTTGTCGGAACTGCTACTTTTTTCTTTCCTGCCTGCATAAATTGCAAAAGTGCCATTTGCGCAGTTGCATCCTGCAAAGCAATACGATCTGGAGCGAAATCTACGTAGTCCTTACCTCTTGTAAAAGCTTTGGTAGGAGTACCGTCCCACAAGTGGGAGTATAATATTTTCTCCGAAAGGGTAAGTGGTTTCCCCACAATTTCCCGAGCCTTGTCAACTCGGTCCGCCATAGTGGCGTACACCCCTTTAATCATATCGATATCGAATGCCATTCTTTATTTATTTTAAGGTTAAATCAATTTAGTAAATTTAAGAAAATATGTGCCGTAATTAAAACTTTAAATGCAGCTTTCGGTGTTTTTAAGTAAATGGAAGATTTTTGGCTCAATGAAAGGACAAAACATCAAAACGAGCCCTATTTTTTTATCAGGAATCTAAAAAACCGAACGAAAACTTAACTATAACAATCGATCAATAATATTTTCCTCCGATATCCCTTCGGCTTCGGCCTTGTAGTTTTTGATAATTCGGTGCTTAAGGATACCCTTTACAACGGCTTGAACATCTTCTATGTCAGGAGAATATTTACCATTAATGGCAGCGTTTGCCTTGGCTCCTAAAATTAAATTTTGAGATGCCCTTGGACCAGCACCCCAATCCAAATACTGCTTTACATAATCTGAAGCGGTAGCTAAGTTAGGCCTTGTACTGTTCACTAATTTAACAGCGTATTCCACCACATTGTCAGGGACCGGTATACGTCTAATCAACTCCTGCACCGCAATTATTTCGTTAGCCGTAAACTGCGGCAGTATTGTAACCTTGTTAGATGATGTGGTATTTTTTACAACCTGTATCTCTTCTTGAATACTGGGATATTGTAATTCTATAGCAAACATGAAACGATCTAACTGTGCCTCTGGCAATGGATATGTGCCTTCTTGCTCTATGGGATTCTGAGTTGCTAAAACAAAATAAGGCAGCTCTAATTTATGCTGATGTCCAGCAATCGTGACCGCTCGCTCCTGCATTGCCTCTAAAAGTGCTGCTTGTGTCTTGGGAGGCGTTCTATTAATTTCATCTGCCAAAACTATATTTGAGAATATTGGCCCCTTAATAAACTTAAAGCTTCGATTCTGATCTAAAACTTCACTCCCTAAAATATCACTTGGCATTAAATCCGGAGTAAATTGTATCCGCTTAAAGTCTAAACCGAGTGCCTGTGCAATGGTGTTGACCATTAAGGTCTTCGCCAAACCTGGAACACCGATAAGTAAAGAATGGCCTCCGGTATAAATAGAAAGCAAAATTTGGTCTATGACCTTATCTTGTCCTACTATAGCCTTTGCTATTTCCTTTTTAAGTCCTAAATGTTTCTCTACTAGATTTTTTATAGCAGCAACGTCCGACATATATTATTCCTTTACCCAGTTGTTAGCAAAATCGCAATCCTGATTTGCATCGTTTATACTAACGTAAGTATCCTCAATATGTTCTGCCATCCACTCCTTAATGGCGGTAAACTGCTTTTGGGTCAATGCCAATTGCTGAATTTTAATATAGTCTTGGGCAAAATCTGCCTTATGCTCTTCAAATCGGTTAGTTACTTTTAATATTTTATATTTTGGAGGGCCTCCACGTTTATCTTCCTCTAAAATAGGGTATGAAATCTCATCATCCTTAAGGTTGCGCACTTGGTTATACAAAGAAGGGTCCATTTTAGTAAGCTCAAAACGCGACCCAAAATCCTCAGGATTTCTAAGCACCCCGCCATCAAACTTCGTCTCCTTTTCATCTGAAAAATTTAAAGCAGCCTCTGCAAACGTAAACTCTCCATCAATAATCTTTTGCCTAATACTATCCAATTCAGACTTCGCTTCCTCTGAAGCAGCTTCTGAAATTTCGGGAGATATTAAGATGTGACGCAAATCAAGCTCTTGACCTCTTATTTTTTCAATAAAAATAATATGGTACCCAAATGGAGTTTTAAAGGGATCGGAAACTTCCCCCTCCCTAAGGCTAAAAGCTACATCCTTGAACGTTT
Source organism: uncultured Maribacter sp. (assembly GCA_965367705.1). Lineage (GTDB taxonomy): Bacteria > Bacteroidota > Bacteroidia > Flavobacteriales > Flavobacteriaceae > Maribacter. The sequence goes on from CBDUKC010000100.1 coordinate 7,975, forward strand.
TGTCAAAACCGGTTTGTTTGGTAATACTATAAAATCCACCTTTGGACTTGGACCCAGGATCTTGAGAATACAAAATGGCCTTAACACTAAAACTGGCATCATTATCCTCAATATCTGCCTTTATCTGATTCAACTTATCAATAACTTTTTGATTCTCTGCATCTGATGGAATCGGTGTTTTTACAATTTGCGCAATTTCCAATTCGGCTCCTAACAATGGCCTCTCATCTTTTGGAATGCTACTATAAAACTGTCGAACTTCTTCCGGTGTTATTTCAATATCCTTTATGATTTCTTGCTGCATCTTCTCGGACAGCATTCTAAGCTTGTTTATTTTGTAAAGCTCCTCTCGAAAACTTTGTTCGTCCTGCTTTTTATAATAACTCAAAACTTTGTCCATAGAGCCAATCTGCTGTACTAAAGATTGTAATTGAGCCTCCCCTTGAGCATTCACCATATCATCGGACACCAAAATACTGTCTTGTACCGCTTGATGTGCATATAAACGATCTTCCATCAATTTTCCTAAAAGTCCACAATGCGTAATATCCTCCGTTGCAGCACCTTGACTTTTTAAATCGATAAGGGTTTTTTCAATATCAGAATCCAATATCACATAATCCCCGACAACGGCAGAAATACCATCTAACTTTATTCTTTTAAAGTTGTTTACGGTGTCCTTCTTCTTTGTGTCGGCTTCAGCAATTAATTCTTCTGGCTCCACTTGATTATCAGGCACCTCAGGAACCGTTTGCTGTCCAAAAACTACAGCAGAACAAAACATTAATGCTATTGCATAAACTGATTTACTTATTGTTGTCATATACCTCAAATTCTTTATCCTTGATTGCTTCATCTATGATTTCTGTTTCCAATTTACGCAGGTAGTCTATTTTTCTGCGATTCAACAAGACTTGTTTTATGGTCGGAACTATAAAAGATAGTGGTGCTATTTCATTTATATCCTTCACTTCCTCTACCTTTCCCAAATATACCCCGATTGAATCCTCCAATTCAAAAAATTGTGATTTTTTTAAGTACCTATCCTGATTTTCAAAGCTAATTGGTGGTATTTCGGCTACTACCCTAGAGGCCCTCACCCAAATAGAATCATTGAAATGTAACTTTTTGAACTGCACCCCTATAGAATCTAAATAGGATACATCCTCTTTCTTAAAGTTTTTTAAGCGCTGACCCACTTCTTCTTTGTTCAGAAAATTCTTTGGAAGGGATACAAAACGCATTCTTACAATCCGTTCCTTCAATTTAAAATTCTCTTTTTCTTCCTCGTAAAATTGTACCAACTGCTCTTGGGAAACCAGGGAGTCCGAACCTTGGGCAACTAATGCTTCCTTGTATGCACGGGTGTACAAATCTGTTCTGTAATCCGCCACCAAGGCATCGAATGTTCGTAATTTATCTTCTTGTAGGTTTATTTTAGCCTTGGACAGTAGCAACTGTTTGGAAGCCCATGTTGTAATGTAATTAGTCACAAAAGACGCACTATCAGATTTTGACATGCCGTCTGTTAGATATATGGCTACATCCTTGGGATATAGGTAATTTTCCCCTACCCTTGCCAAAGGTGAAACATCTTCGGTTTTCTTGAAATAAGAATCACAGGATGCTAAAAAAATAGATAATAGAATAAAACCTAGCATCAATTGTGCACGGCACTTCTTATCAAGAGCTTCTAAACAAAACATCCGACAAAAATAGCAATTACTACATCCCTTGCAAACCTTCCCTGTTTTACTTAACACAATTTTAGCGCTAAGCCTCCACAATTAAAATAAAGCTGAGTACAAAAAAGTCATAGTTTCAGAATTTATAATCCTACCGCATAGCATTGCATCTATCAGATTTCTTTATAAAAGCTTAATTTTGAATTTAAATCATGACAACATTGGATAGAAAAATAAAACTCATTTGGGATTTTAGGGGCCCAGTTGCTTTGAAAACTGCCGAACATCACGAAAAGCATTTAAAGGAATTTATTGCCATAGAAGAATTAGCATTAAATATAACAGGCTTTGAGGAAGTAAATGAAATGCATAGTTTGGCCTATATGGTTGTAGATGAAACCAATATGATTACCGTTAGGGATACCTTAAAACCACATCGTGGAGAATTATATTCAGATGACTAAAGCGAAATGGCCTTAGCCGTTGTTTCCTAGTAGAAAAAAAATATACTGCTAAAACCAACCGATGAAAACTAACCTTGTATTAATTACTATTTTAGCTATAGTGTTAAGCTCTTGCTCCGACGCAGAAACAACTCCTATTCTTACGAAGGCATTGGCATCGGAGAATCCAGTAATTAAAAGAGTTTTAGATAGTATTGACCAATATGAAGTACAAATTAGATATACGCAGATAGATAGGCGAAATGACAGTATTATTTTTACAGACTACGATTTTCAAGTAGATGAGGAACAGTACTTTTATCCGGCTAGCTCCGTAAAATTCCCAATTGCCGTTTTAGCATTAGAACATTTAAACCAAACCGATAGCCTAAACCGAAACACGCAGTATTACATCGAAGGGGATTCTATAGAATCTACCATAGCTAAAGATGTTTCCGAAGTATTTGCTGTAAGCGATAACCTGGCCAATAATCGAATGCTGGAACTACTTGGACAAGATGCTATTAATAAAAGCCTAAATAACAAAGGGATACATCCCGTACGTATTTCTCATAGATTGGGTTACCGTTCAGATGATTTGACAACCAAGCCGCTCATCATCTATTTAAACGATAGTACTACTGGTATTTCAACACCTGTCGTAAATACCGCACCGAAACCCCTACAAATAGCGCGTCTAAAAAAAGGAGTAGGTTTTTACGAAGATGAAGTATTGGTTAAAAAACCATTTGACTTCAGCTTAAAAAACTACTACCCTATTACTTCTCAACATGAAGTATTAAAAAGAGTTATTTTCCCTAATCAGTTTACGTCGAATCAACGTTTTAAACTGTCGGATGAGCAGCACAATTTTTTATTGGAATCTATGCA
>CBDUKC010000101.1:0-10941 GCA_965367705.1 uncultured Maribacter sp.
GCATCAACTAATTTATCATTGACTTTTTGTACCAGGCGTGATGCATCTTCAGCCGACACAGTTAAGGCTAATTCCGAAGTTTGCTCATCGTAAAAATAACGGTAGTTCAGATTTTCTTCCGCACTTATTCTAATCGTTTTATCATTGAATACAAAATAGCTGCCTACTTCATTTCCTAATATATCTAATTGCCCCCCATTGGTTATTATTTTTCGGTCATTAGTAAATTGTACAATATACTCTCTCATCTCAGAAGGATCCAAAACCATATCATCCAAATCAAAAATTCCTGAATATATTACAGTTGAAGTATTTGAAAAAAGTAATGGTGGTGGAATATCTTCATTCCTTACCTCAATTTTAAAATCCTCCAATTTCCATAAATTGTTGATTAATAAGTCATTTGTAGTATTTACAGAGACTATTATTCTATCTTCTGGTTGTTCACATGAGGATAGCATAACTAACGTAAATACAGTTAAAAGAATGATATTAAATTTATTCTTATTTATTTTCATTTATTTCTTTTTAAATAATATACTTTATCATCATTTGTAGTCGGTTTCCAAACCCAGAGCTTGCATCTCCATTGACACGTTCTAGCCTCATATACTCAATGCCGACATTTACCTTTTTATAAGGTGACCAAATCAAATTGATATGCCCGGAGGAACCACTTTCTATTTTAGTCTCATCTCTAAATTGAGAGGAGTCTAGGGAATAATAATTTATATTGAAATTACCAGTCAACTTATTGGTAAGGTTTAAGGAAACACCCGTGCCTAGGTTCAATGCAGGCATGGTTTCAAGTTTACCCTCGTTATTAAGTACGGCTGAGGATTGGGTACCTATAGTAGACACAATCTGACTACCCCACCCTTGGCCATAAGACGCCATCCATCTAAACCAATGTTTCTTGGACCCAAAATATTCACGCCCACTAAAGCTAAATCCCCAACCAACAGCTGTGGAATTTGAGATATCTCCCTCGCCATCCCAGCGCAGTTGAAACAAAGATGCCCCAAGAAATAAGCGACCACCCGATTTCGTTGATTTCGTTATTTTACCTGCTAAAAGTGGTAGAGCCTGACTCGCTTGCCCCTCAAAATCACGGCCATCAACACCTGGGAATTCTAACATTTCTAGAGCCAAACCATATTTAAATTTTTCTCCTAACTTATCTTCAAATCTAACTTGTGCTCGGCGCGTGCCGGTAAGTGCATCACCAGCTGCAAAATCTATTGTCATAGGTATCGCAAATAAATCGGATTGTGTGCCCCATGTCCTCCCTATTAATAGACGTCCTAAGACACCATAAAAATGTCGTAACCGCGGACTTTGATTAAAAGCGCCTCTGTCTAAATTATAAAAATCAACCTCTACAAATAGACGTAAAGGCATACCGGATTCTGTAAGACTTCTAAAATCAACATTAAATCGCGATTCCCGGGCATGCATGTTCATATAACCACTTTGATCTGGTCTGCCATCACCTTTAACAGGCACATTTTGAATCTCATATTGAAACCGGTCGTAGCCACCATCAAAGTCTTGTAGGTAATCTAACTTCACATACCCACCAAAAGCAATGCGCGACTTTGAACCAAACAGTGGCATAGATTGAGGGAAATCAGCATCTATCAAATCTTGGCCCATATAGTTCATCATATTATCTCTAAAGTCATCTATTCTGTCTTCAGCTATACTATCTTTAACCTTGGTGTCTTGAGCAATGACCAATTGTGAAATAATTAAAAATATACCTAAAATGTATTTCATGATTTTTTGTTTTTTTTGAAATTCGAATATTTTAATTGTTATTATGTCTCATTCTTACATATTTATAAACTTTGTGTTGGACGAACGAAGGTGTAGCCTATTAATATTCCTGAAAGAATAGTCATAGCCACTACGAACATCTGAAAAAACTGCTGCATACCTACATTTATGTCGCCTTGCGCCATAGCAGCTATTCCGCGAAAGCCTATCGTACCACTTACCAACATCACAATAGCTGGAATAAGCACAATTGAGGTTGGTCGACCTGTTTTTCGGGCCCAGATGTTAGCAACTATCACAGCAACAATGGTTCCCAATAAATTACCAAGATTAGTATCCAAAAGTGTACTTCCTGCAAGGACTCCTAAATACGCCAAGCCGGAAACAAGTACAGCCCACGGTAAATCTCGACGAGATGTTTGAAATGCCAAACTTAAACCGATAAGAAGTAACGGAAAAAGTAAAAGCAACCACAATGGGTTGACAGGTGTGGCAGGATCAATATTTACAATAGAAACTAATAGACTTGCAATACCAACCCCTATGGCAGCACCAGCAATTTGCTTAAAAAGTGTTATTAAGCCATTTATCAAATTTGACATGCCCGATAAGACGTGCTGTGCAACTAATTCCCCTGCACCAAGACTAATAGAATACCCTGGAAGGATAATCGCAACAGCAGATAGTATAACCAAAATAAGATTAAGGTCTGGTACCCAATATTTAAGGAGGGTAGCTAAAAAACCAATAATCAATGCAGTAGTCAATGGCATCCACATCATAGCGGTACGACCTATACGTGCCGATAATAGTACCAAACCATAAACCAGAATACTAAATAAAGTAGCAGCGAGAGTATCGGTCCAACCAGCCCCTAAAAGCGGCGCCAGGCCCAGCCCAGTTAAAGCGTAACCAAACATACTCGCAAACTTTCCCCATGGTGGCGGAGCCTTATCGATGGCATCAATACGGGTATAAGCATCAGTCATAGACAGTTTCCCTGTTTCTATCTCCTTTAGCAAATCACCAAGCCTTGCCAACTTGTCCAAATCAATATTTGGAGGTGCTGTTGTAATAATCTCTAAGCGCTGCTGCGCATCAGGGGTTTCACGCAAGGCAAAGGTAATAGTCACTGGAGTTGCTTTAAATACGCCTTCATAACTCATTCTATTTGCAAGACTGGTTAAGAAAGACTCGAGTCGATTAGACGTTGAACCATATTTATGTGCTGCTACACCAACCTTTAAAATAAGGTGCCACGCCTCGTCAAAGGGGACCTTTAACGAGGTCGCACACACATTAAAATCTTTTACTAGATTCTCCATCTAACTTATTAAGACGTACCCTAATTTGAATTTAACTAATTATTGTCTATTATTTTCCTGCTAACATTTTTGCTGCTGTCCGCAAATAACCAGGCGAGTGATCAGTACCAGATACGGACTCATCATTAGTAGCCAAACCAAAATAACATCCACAGAAATCACGGGCAGGATCTACATAAATACCTTGCCCCATATTACCGTGTTTAAACATGGCGCCATCTTCAAATGCATGATCCCATTGAGCGGTATTCATATAGGGTACTTCACCAAACCAACGCGTGCCGTAAGCTTCTTCCGTAGATTTGTGATAAGCTTCAGGACTTCCAAGTGTTTGCGTGCGTTTTATTACTTTATCTGAAATTATTTTTTCCTTCGCCACTTTATTCCAGCTTGGCGTGTAGAGCATGGCATAGCGTAACATGTCTTCTGGTGTGGTGTTTATCATTCCTGCAGGAATAGGCGTTCCATCTGGTGCTAAGCCAAGAACAAATGGATTCCGCGCACCCATTTTTGACCAAACACGCTCTTTCCATAACGCTTCCCATGGTTTTTGCGAAATGTTTTGCGCAATTAGCACAAGTGCCATAGTTATGGCGGATGAATATCTAAAGCGATCACCAGGCTTTTCCCCTTCTAGCGGTTTAGCTTCTCTCAGTAACTGTTTCCAGTCTCCTTTGGCATCAAATATCGCACTGAAAAAGTGCGAAATCACAGTTGTTGGATTCACCAAATTTTCAAACGTTTCTTCCATGTCGAGACCAGCAGCCATGTTCATCGCATTCTTTACAGTGATGTGATCCCATGCACTACCCTCCAAATCGGGTACATAAGCAGATACCATTTTATCAAAATCTAGTTTTCCTTCTTCCCAAAGAAGAGTAAGCATTAAACTGGCGGTCGTTTTGGAAGCTGACATCCAAACGTGCAAATCCGAAGGATTCATACCTGGGTAGGTTTCGAAAACCACTTTCCCCTTATGGGCCATCATCATGGCCTGCACTTGCTTAGGGCCTTTTAAGTACTCTTCAAGCTTTGGGTTGGCACTGCCATCAACATTATTAAAACTTATGTCTAATAACTCTGGATGCAGATTCCTTTCGAGAATACTAGTTACAATGGGTGGCATCACTATACGCGTTTTGAAAAACGATGCAATATTTAAGTTATAATACACCGACTCATCATTCCCTGTTTGCCAGTTGGGAAAGTTGTAATTCTGTGTAGCTTTATTTACAAAATCGAGAGACTGAGGGTGTTTCCATTTTGACATGCGTGATTCGAGGTTGAGCATATCGTTGATTCTTTCTTCTCTAGACATTTTATGATGATTTTAATTAGTAATAATATATTATTTGAATTTTATTCTCCAGCCAAATACCTCGCTGCACGTCTCAAGTAACCTGGCATTTTATCTTCACCATAAGGTGGAATATAACCATTTGTTGAAAAGTAAACCCCAACAAAATCACGGGCTGGATCTATGTATATCCCCTGGCCCAAATTTCCATGTTTCCATAAAGCACCATCCTTAAATACTGCATCAAACTGATAAGAGTTCATCCAGGGTTCTTCTCCAAAATCCTCAATTTCTCCTTGGTATTTAGCTCCAACAACAAAGGCATCTCGTTTACCAGCCGTTTGCAATCTTTTTAATACTTCTGCGCTAACCACAGGCGCTACTGCCGCTTTGTCCCAACTTGGTGTGAAAAGCATACCAAAACGGGCAAAGTCCTCAAGCGTTGTTGATAAAAGTCCATGAGCTACCGAGGTCCCATCAGGAGTTAGGTGGTGTTGCATTGGTTGGCGTGCGGTCATTTTTCCCCAAACACGATCTTGAAAGAGTTTAGCCCATGTTTTATTCTCAATACGTTCTGCAATAACCACAAAGATTTGAGTAACGGCAGAAGAATACCGAAAACGTTCTCCTGGCTTTTCACCTTCAATTGGCTCAGCTTCTTTTAATATAGCCAACCAATCGTCAACTTTCCCGGTCGCTGGGTTTGGCGAACCAAATTCGGCGCTGAAAAACTTCACAATAATGGACTCTGGATCAATAATAGCTTCCATTGTTTCTTCCAATTGAAGCGCAGTGGCCATATTGGCGGCATCAATCATTTTAATACCATCCCAATTTGAGCCTTTAAATTCTGGAAGGTAATGCACAACTTCTTTTACCATGTCAATCTTACCTTCGGCTTCCAATTGCGCTATGACTAAACCTACGGTTGCTTTACCAGGTGACATCCACGCATGCACATCTGTCGGGTTCATACCAGGATAGGTTTCATAAACGATTTTACCTTTGTGAATCATCATAATACCTTGTATGCGATGATTGGGATGGACTGAATATTCATTCAAAGACATCTCTCCTTCCTTGGTTGTAAATTTCACTTCATCTCCAAGTTTGCTATTTATCGCTTTCTTTAATGGTACATAATTTTCATTAGGCTTAGACGTTGCGGTATGTAATACTTCACTTAAATGCATTTGATAATATAGGGCATGATCTCCACCTAATTGGTAGTGAAAATTCCCAAACTTAGATTGCGCATCTTGCGCAAAATCGAGAGGAAATGTTTTTTTAGCCTCAATAACGGGTAGTGTGGTTTTTGCACCTGGAACAACCAAATATTTGGCTAACGGGTTTTCTTGAGCTAGAACGGATGTTATAGTCGTAAAAGCGAGCATAGATAAAACTAATTTTTTCATTTTTAATTTATAATTTATAATTCTATTTGAAACTATTCTACCATGGCAGCGGAATAACCGGAGCTATTTGTAATCTAATTTGGTGCTGTGGTCCAAAAGCGTCTGGGGAAGCCACATAATACCAATACTGCATACTTATTTTTACAGGTAACTTACCAAAACGCATCACCTTATTTACTCCTGTCCCAATAGGTAGGGTAAGTTTATTCCCTTTTGAAGCATTATGATTATAGGACCAAGTTGGTTGCCCTGTAATTTGCCAAGCATTCTGTAAATTTATCACATAAAAATACTGACCTGAGGTAATACTCGCTGTTTCTCCTCCAGACGTCGCTGCCCACATATCATCTGCGAGTATTGTAAAACTATCAGTATCTGCATCGAGGCTATTCACACTCCAAGCGTGATTAAACATAGCTCCTATAGCACCCCACTTAAACAATTGTGCGACCATAATTTCTGGGCCTAGCAATGTGTAATTGGATCTTAAAGCATCGTCAGTCGCGGTGCGGAAACTTCCAAACACACCCACGATACCAATGGTCTTAGATGGAAACGTTTTTCCGATAGCTACATCTGCACTAATATTTCCGAGATTAAACCCTTTATTTTCAAAACCATTCGCGCCAAAGACAGGCTGTGAGAAATAAATAGGAATATTAGGTCTCACAAAAAGGTTTACACCTTCTCCAAGCGGTATTGGTAAACTGGGTTGAAAATTTAGAGCAAAGCTATTCTGACTGTTTGCATTATTTAAATCACCTTGATAATTCATATAATCAAACTGGAAAGCCATGGTGCCTAAGGTCGTGTTGGGATTTGCCAGTTCTTTCGCAATTTCTTCTGATGTGGCTTCTTTTTCGCCTTCATCTTGGGCTGACAAAGAGTTTACACTAAAGGCTAATACAGCCGTTAACAGGGTGTACTTAATTGTTCTAAATTTTTTCATATTGTTTTAATTAATCAATTGTTTCTGTTTTTTCCTTTGCCACGCCTCCTATGCAATCATCTATATCATGAATTTTGTCTACAGGATTCACTAGATATTGCGTTTTCCAGATTCCTGGATCCACTACTTCATACTTAGAATCTGTTATATCAAAGCGAATGGGTTGACCTGGGAATACATCTGGAAGGACTTTTGAGTCTTTCACTACAACGGTTCCATTTACAAGAACATAAGGAATACCCGTAGTAGGTACTGTTCCTTTCATGTAGGTTGAGTTATCTGTTGCCTTTTTTGGGTCAAAAATGGTAATATCAGCAACCATGCCTTCTTGCATTCGGCCACGTTCTTGCATGGATTTAAGCCCGGTGTTTCCAAGATATAATGCTGGATTATAACTCATAGTAGAAATAACCTGCATTAAGGGGATATTGTTCTCCCTTGCAATTCTAATAGTTTTGCCTCGTGTCCCAGCAAGACGGGGATGTCCGTTAGGTAAATCTTCATACTTCGTGTCCCAGGGCAATTGATCCCAGCCTCCCATTATTGGGGCCATAGCATCACTAGCGGTTACTACACCAGGTAGGGCTACCCACGATGGTATGTCTTCAGCTGGTGCTTTGTACAACAAAATTTCTTTTGTAGGTTCCTTCGCTATTTCTGCTTTGTAGGTTTCTAATGTGTAAAATTCATTAGTAAGTGGATCTTGAAGAGTTTTTTCATAAGTATTTCCCAATTTTTTTATCCAATTATCTGGTTCAATAAATGGTGCGTTAATCGTTGTTGAACCGGCGGCGTATGGATATACTTCGCCCCAAACGTTGTGTCCTTGCTCTCGTAATCTCACCAATAATTCATGAACGAGTTCCCAGCCAGGATTGTTAAAATGGCAAACTACAGCAGGTGCATTAAGCGCCACAGCATTGGCTAATATCTCTTGTGCTCCATTAGCTTCTAAGGTAGCATTACCTGGCGTGTATCGCGAATGAATAGCGTAAAAACGGTCGTATTTACTGGCAAGCTTATGTACTTCGAAAGTTTCTCTTGCAAAATTACCAGGCCAATACCCCATAGTCGCGCAGACGCCGAGACCGCCTTGTTGCAGACCTTCATCTAAAATTTGTAACATTTTATTACCACTTTCTTCATCTACAACACCATAGGCCCAATTCGGTCCACTTCTTACCGCTATTCCTGACATAGCACAGTCTAATAATTCATCAACATCCATATCTTGAAGAACAGCAGCACGTGCCGCCTCATGGCTAGACCCAGTCCCGTAATTGACCTGTGATCGGCCTTCATGCATATCATACCATTTGCCAATATTTGGTCCATAACAACCCCATTCCAAATCCATGGCGGTGGTTACACCATCACGCAAGCCCATTTTATAACCAAGAGGTCTTGGCCAGTGCCAATGATTATCAATAAACCCCGGCGAAACCACATGGTCTGTGGCATCCACAGTTTCTTTTCCAGTTATAGCCTCTTCAGTAATTAGGGCTATTCTCCCATCTTTGATCCCAACATTTCTCAGGGCATCAAAATTAGTTTCGGGATCCATAACACGTCCATTAAGAATTACCACGTCAAATTCTTGACTAGGATCTGCTCCCTTTTTTTCTGCAGGTTGCTGACAACTACTTAACGCAAGCACTGCAATGAATACTGTTAGTATTATTTTTTTCATTTGTTTAATTTTTAGTGTTATTCCATAGTTCTTCTTATCGGCTGACCCGGAGCAGCCTCTGTAACCAATTCACCTTTTTTGACTACGGCTACGCCGTTTACCAACACATGATTCACGCCAACGGCGGGTTGGTTAGGTTTTTCATATGTCCCAACATCGGCTACAGTTTCGGGATCAAACACAGTAATATCGGCGTCCATACCTACCTGCAATCTGCCTTTCTTTTTCATTTGAGGCACAAAATCTTCAATGGTTTCGGCAGGCATTAAAGCCATTTTACGAATGGCTTCGTTTAGTGTCATTACTTTCCGTTCACGTACATACGACCGTAGTATTTTAGCAAACGTACCATTAGATCTTGGATGACTAAAAACACCTTCGGGCAATGGCCAAGCATCGCCATCGTAATTTTCAATATGGCCCTGATCATCAAAATACATCCAGAACATCTCATCGGATTCAATCAATATATTGGGATGCATTACCGACTTATCGAGCAGTGCTAAATCTTCAGGATTACTTTCATCTAAAAAGTGCCAAACAATAAACGTTCCTGGTTTGTTTTTTTGGTAATCATTGAGTTGGTCTTCCGTCATGCGTTCTGTACCTAATTGAAAATTATGAGCGGTACTTCCCATGCGTTCGCGCCAGCCTTCGCCAGAAAACATAGCAGCACCAACTACCGTACTTGCAGCACCCCAAGGGTAGGCTCCTACCGTAATATTGATATCTTGCGCTAAGGCATCATCAACCAATGGAATAATAGATTCAATATCCTTTAAAGACGTACTGTTTATATGGCATATATGCATATGCGCACCTGTTAGTGCAGCATTTGAAATAAGTTCCTTAATTGCTTCGTAAGAACTTTTAGGTTCCATATTACTGGCGTAACGCACATGCGTATAGGTTGCTACATCATGTTTTACAGCCATTTTAGCTAAAGCATAGTATTCTTTTTGTCCGTAACCTGGGGCATAACCGGCATTAATACCTATACCCAGAGCGCCATCATTTAAACCTTCTTCTACATACTCCAAAATTTTCTCCTCTTGTTCAGGAGTCGCGATATTCATCTTCCAATCCAAATCCTTTTGAGCATTTTGAAAATAGGCAACTGTAGCCTCTGGTTCGGTATCTGAAAACGTAGCTATTCTTGCATAGGTCCAACCTGATGCCGTACCATAGTTTATAGGTAAATTCTTAGCTGCTTGACCTTCGTACCATGGGCCAACTGGCAAAACTCCTGACTCTAACTCCAGCATGGTAGTCACACCTTGCATGGCCTGCATACGGTAATCACCGATGTTTTGACCATGTGCATGAATGTCTATAAATCCAGGAGACACTACTTGATTAGTGGCATCAATGGTTTCTTTACCGCTAATGTCATCTGCAGTAATAATGGCTATTTCACCATCTTTAATGCCCACATTTTGTACGGCGTCAAAATTGGTTTCCGGATCTATGACACGTCCATTGAGAATAACCATATCAAATTCTTGACTAGGATCAGCTCCTTTTTTTTCTGTAGTTTGCTGGCAGCTACTTAAAGAAAGTGCGGCAATACATAATGTTAGAATTATATTTTTCATTTGTTTAAAGCGATTAATTATTTGTTTTTAATTAAATTGATATTATTTAATCATTTTTTAATATTTTTCCTGCTCCAGAATCATCATCTAAATGAATTTCTAAAAGCTCTGGATTAATTCCAATGGTGTGCTTATTCAACCATTTTTCTGTAACAATGGGTTCGAACCTCCCTTTAGGCTCAATAGGAAAACGCACCTCCTTACCTGGCTTCACAGGAAGCACCTTACTTTCTTTGACAACAATGACTCCATTGACCAAAACATAAGGTATTCCCGTAGTAGGTATACCATGTTCTCCAACTTTAAAGCCAGAATTATCGGTTATAGTTTTAGGGTCAAAAATGGTAATATCAGCAATCTTTCCTATTTGAAGTCTTCCACGTTCTTGCATAGCTTCTAGTCCTGTGTCACCCAAGTGTTTTGCCACCCAATAACTCGCTTGGGAAATCGTAAACATTAAAGGCACCCCTTGTTCTCTTGCCAAACGGAAAGTCTTACCACGCGTTCCCGATGTCCTGGGGTGGCCACGGTATTCGTTCCAGTCGGCATCCCAAGACAACAACTGACCATCATCACCTATGCCAGCCATGGCATCACTGGCTAAAGTCATGTGAGGCATTGTTAACCAGTTGGGCATCCATTTATCTCGGTAAGGAAAAAATACAACTACGGCACGACCGGCATTGTTTTTTACCAAATCAGCATACGTTTTATCGGTTAAGTAAGCATCATCTACCGGATCATAAAGCGTTTCTTCATATTTGTAACCATATTTGTCTTTCCATACTTCCGGACGCAGAAAAGCTGCGCTTACAGGTGTTGATCCTGCCGCATAGGGATAGTATTCAGACCACATGTTAAGCCCTCTCTCTCGGGCAAGCTGTAATTTTT
>CBDUKC010000102.1:0-10861 GCA_965367705.1 uncultured Maribacter sp.
TGTCTTTTTCAAAAGTAATCTGCTAGTGCCACTACCCCATTATACGAAATCACACATGCGAACATAAGGGCAATTGCCAAGCCAATGTTCACCCATCTATTAGTGGCGTGACCTTTCATTATTTTCTTGTTGTTAATGAGTAACAATATTCCGATAATTACAATAGGAAGAACGAACACATTAAATACCTGAGAAACAATTTGCATCTCAATTGGATTGGCTCCAAAAATGGGAACAATCAAAGCGAATAAAGAAGCAAAGAAGGTTATTATCCGGAATTGCTTGGAGCTTGTATCCAATTCCCCGGATTGATAATCTGCTACTAAAATCGGAGCAATCAATAAGCAGGGAAAAATAGAGGATAGACCAGCACTCAGTGTTCCAAAAAAGAATAGGGTTAATGCAAATTTACCCGCTACAGGCTCCAGGGTATTAACCATATCCAAAACTTTAGTAACAGGCTGCCCTTCATGAAACAGTGCACCACTGGCGACTGCCATAACCGATGCACTAATCACAAATACGAGACTGGCTGCAATTATAGCATCCTTTTTTTGTTGTTTTAGATTTTTAATGGTCCAACCTTTTCCCTTTACAAAAAGAGGTCTCGACAAAAAAGTGGCCGCAGCCATGGTAGTGCCAACGAATGCGGCAACCATCATTTGTCCTCCTTCTACTTTAGGAATAGAGGGCACCAAACCTTGAACTACTTCAATCGGCAAAGGATATACCATAAAGAGGGATATGATAAAGGATAATCCCATTATAGTTACGAAAATGACTAATATTTTTTCAAAGAAGGTATACTTACCAACGAGTAAAAGGGCATACATAATAGCGATTACCACAATGGCAACTACTAAAACAGTTTCATATCTAAACCCTTCTAACTGCGGAAAATAAATAAGGAAAATTTCATAAATTATATTTGAGGAAATTCCCAAAATGCCCATAAGTGAATTCCATTGACCAAATGAAATTCCGATAATAATCAAAATAGCGAGAATCTTTCCGCCTTTGATATGCTTTTTAAAACTATATAATGCAGTTTCTCCGGAGATTAAAGCATAATTACCGTAAGCATACATTAACAGACCTGAGAAAATACAACTTAGCAATAGCACCCATAGCAATTGCATTCCGTAGGTACTACCCGCAACAATCATAGAGGTAACACTACCTGTACCAATCGTATAACCAATCGCAAAAATACCTGGGCCAAATGCAAGTACCGCCGCAAGCAGCTTTTTTAAAACCGAACTGCTTGCTTTAGGTGTTTCCATGTACTTAGTTTTTCAATTTTATGATTTTTATCAAGGTCTCTCGAACTAAAGTTTCTAAACCTAGAAAATCCTTATTGGCTAAAATTTCTTTGCTAATCAATTTTGAACCCATTCCTACACAGGTCACACCTGCATTGAACCATGCTTTAAGGTTCGCCTCATCTGTACTTACGCCTCCGGTTGGCATTACGCTTGTCCATGGTTGTGGCCCCTTAATTCCTTTCACAAAACCAGGACCATATAGATCTCCAGGAAAAAGTTTTACAATTTCACAGCCTAATTCTTCCGCTCTATTAATTTCTGTTAGCGATCCACAGCCTGGCGACCACAACACTTTTCTACGGTTGCATACAACTGCTATGTCTTCCCGTAACGACGGGGTTACAATAAAGTTAGCTCCCATTTGCATAAAGAGGGATGCGGCAGCAGCATCCGTTATAGAACCTACGCCCATAACCATTCCTGGTAGTTCTTTGATGGCATATTTGTTCAACTCGGAAAATACTTCAAAGGCAAAGTCACCTCTGGCCGTAAACTCCATAAGCCTTGCACCTCCATCATAACAAGCTTTCAAAACTTTTTTTCCCAACTCAACATCAGGATGGTAAAACAACGGAACCATTCCGGTTTCCTTCATTATTGTTGCTACTTCTATTCTTGAATATTGCGCCATAATTATCTTGCTACTCTACCGGAGGCATCGCCGCCTTTTAATTTGTTCACTTCATCAACCGTAACCAAATTGGCATCCCCTTTTATGGTATGTTTTAAACATGATGCCGCAACGGCGAAATCCAATGCATTTTGGTCGTCTTCTGGATATTCTAATAGTCCATATATTAAGCCCCCCATAAAGGAATCTCCACCACCAACGCGATCAACGATATCAGTAATTTGATATTGACGTGTCTCGTACATCTTTTCTCCATCGTAGAGCACACCTGCCCATGTATTATGTGAGGCGGATATGGAACCTCTTAGTGTGGTAATTACTTTCTTGGCTTTAGGGAATTTCATCATCATTTGTTTACAAACCGATAAAAAAGCTTCCGCCTTTACTTCACTCCCATGCTTGTGTACATCAAGACCTTCAGGATGGATTCCGAAATGCTTTTCGGCATCTTCCTCGTTACCCAATATAATATCACAATAGCTAGTAAGCTCGGTCATAATGGCCTCACGGTCTCCCCCATAATTCCATAGTTTGGCTCGGTAATTAAGGTCTGTTGATATGGTAATGCCCATTTCACTTGCTACCTTTACTGCTTCCAAACAAGCGTCTGCAGCACCTTGGGATATCGCTGGCGTAATTCCCGTCCAATGAAACCATCCGGCGCCATCGAAAACTTTTTTCCAATCGATCATTCCAGGCTCTATTTCACAAATCGCTGAATGCGCACGATCATAGACCACTTTACTACCCCTGCTTACGGCACCTGTCTCTAAGAAATAAATACCTAAACGGTCTCCTCCAAAAATGATATTTTGGGTATTCACTCCTCTTTTCCGCATTTCCATTAAGGCACATTCCCCGATATCGTTTTTAGGAAGACGTGTTACAAAATCCACTGGCAAGCCATAATTGGCAAGAGAAACAGCAACGTTAGATTCACCACCGCCGTATACCACATCAAAACTGTTGGCCTGAGAAAATCTCAGATATTCCGGAGGTGCTAAGCGCAACATAATTTCTCCGAAGGTTACTACTTTTTTCATATCAACTGTATTGGTTTAAAACTGCTTTCCGCCACATAAGCTTGGTTAGTCCTATAGACACCTACACAGCAAAAAACAGTATTAAAATATATAATTTTTAAATTCCTAAAGCCTGACCACCGCCAATTTGGATAGTTTCAGCTGTAATGAAAGATGCATCTTTACTTGCCAAGAACGAAATAACGCCAGCCACATCTTCTGGTTGACCTAATCTGCCCAACATTATATTGTTAGCCCAAGAAGCAAAAACTTCCGGTTTCGTCGCTTTAATCTGCGCATGAAATGGCGTGTCAATCGTACCAGGGGATACTGCATTTACACGAATGCCATATTCTGCTAAATCTTTTGCCAATGCTCTTGTGATGGCATGAACACCTGCTTTAGACGTGCCATAAATCCCTGCTCCTGGTCCACCAGCTGTCCACCCTGCGTTGGACGTATAATTGATGATAGAAGGATGCGCTCCCTTTTTAAGAAAAGGTATTGCTGCTCTTGAGGCGAAAAACACAGAATCTAAGTTTAGTGCCATTACATTTCTATAAAATTCGGTTGTCATTTCTTCGAATCGAGACCGACCCCCTAAACCACCTGCATTGTTAACAAGCACATCAATTCTCCCATATTTTTCTCCTATGGCCTTAATATTTGACGTTACCGCATCATCGTTTGTAACATCAAAACCGACGTACTCTGCTGTAATTCCTTCAGTGGTAAGTTCTTTTACTCTCTCAGCTCCTATTTCATCTTGTATTCCGTTTAATACAACGGTATACCCATCTTTGCCTAACCTTTTGGCTACTTCAAAACCTATTCCACCGGTTGCTCCAGTGATTACTGCTACTTTTCCTTTGTTACTCATAGTATTTTACTATTAATCTTGATTATACTGATTCTATTTCTACGGGTCTTATCCGTTTTATTAATACATATATAGACAATACGGCCAATGGCGCCAATACTGCGATTACGACAAATGCAGGCGTGTACGATACTTTGGCAATCATTGGAATTAAGGAGTTCATTATGATAACGGAAACTGCTGCCACCGTTCCTGCAAGTCCTGCCAGCGTGCCGACCGATGGGCCTCTAAACAAATCGCTAGAAATAGTCTGGATGTTTCCTATAGCAAATTGGAAACCAAAAAGTACTACCGCTACGATGTAAATAAAGGTCATAGGATTGTTTTCATTGACCAAGAAAATGATTCCTAGAAGTCCTGAGAATATCAATGCCCCACCAATGGAAATAGTGATTTTTCTAGCAAGATCCACAGACTTTGTTTCCATCAATTTACCAGAGTACCAACCGCCAAGAATACTACCTGCCATACCACCTAGGTAGGAAATCCAGATTGTAGATCCTATTTCTTCGATACTAAATCCAAATTTTGAGTTGAGATAAAGTGGCATCCACCCCACAAAAAGCCACCAAATAGGTTCTATAAAAAATCTGGACATTAAAACTCCCCACGATTCCTTATAGCTAAGTATTTTGGCAACCGAAAGTCCCTTTTCCTTCTCTTTTTCTACTGTTGGGGCAATTTGATCGGACAGGATTAGTTTCTTTTCCTCGTCGGTAATCCAAGGATGATTTTCCGGTTTCGCTTTGTTCATAAACAACCAAGGTAAAACCCAAACCAAACCCACGGCTCCGATAATAATAAAGGTAGAACGCCAACCAAAGTGGCCATATAAGTAGGCAATTAAAACAGGGGCGATTACGCTACCTAAAGAAGCACCAGCATTAAAAATACCTTGGGCAATTGCCCGTTGTTTTATGGGAAACCATTCACCATTACTCTTTACAGCTCCTGGCCAATTTCCTGCCTCACCTAAGCCTAAAAGGGCCCTGAAAAGGGTAAGCGAAATTAAGCCCCTGGCAAATGCATGCAGAATAGAGGCTACCGACCAAACTACAATCGATACCACAAAGCCCATTCGGGTGCCAATAATATCATATAATTTGCCTGACAGGAATTTACCTGCCGCATACGTAATCATAAAAACGTTGAGCATTACCGCATAATCGGATTCGTCCATGCCAAGGTCTTTACCCATTTCTGGCCACATAACACCAAAAGCAGTCCTGTCAATATAATTTATGACCGTTGCTAGGCATATGAGCGCTATAATCCACCATCTTAATCCTCCTACTTTGGTATCACTTTGTTTTGACATGGTATTTTTAGATTGGTGTGATTTATATTATTTTAAGACAATACGATTCTATTCGAGCTTAATTCCCGAGTTGATGTAACACTTAAAATTTTGGCTAAAAGATTCTAGAAGTACTACATTGGAATCATGCGGTACAACGGAAGTAGTTAGTTAATTTTTTAAGTATTCTTTCCCTTCTTTTTTTTATCTAGATCGATAAAACCGTGCAATTTTATCTTCTATTTTTTGTTTTAAACATTATAACAATATTGGTACAAGGTTTTAAAGTGTATTTTCATTTTCTGTTTTGCCAACTGCGGGTCTTGGGCTTTAATTGCATCAAAAACTTCTTGGTGTTCTTGAACTCCTCTTACTGCCAAACCTTTATCGCAAACATGGTACTTTTCAAAATTGGTGATAATCTCTGGTGTTATAATCAACATAAACGTATTCATAGTACTATTACCACTAGCCTTAGCTATTGCTAAATGAAAAAGCAAATCTTCTTGAACCGCATCTTCGCCGTTCTTCACCTTTTTACTGTAGGCCTCCAAAGCATTTTGCATTTGTCTTAAATCTTCATCTGTTCTTCTTTGAGCGGCGAGTCTTACCGTTTTTAATTCCAGTAAAATTCTAGTTTCTACCAAGGATTTAAAATCAGGATCCTTTAATCTCAAAATATCTTCCATCATGCCGTTCATGGCAACCTGACCAATATCGGCGACAAAAGTGCCACTTTGGGGTTTAGATTTTAAAATACCATAAAACTCTAATTTTTGAATAGCTTCCCGTACATTGGTTCTGCTTACTTCAAATTTTTCCGAAAGCATTCTTTCTGACGGAAGTTTGTCACCAGGTTCGAGATTTTTATGATTCATTAAATCCCGCATCTTGGTTATAATATCATTTTGGATTTCTTGATTTTCGTTTTTTGTTAGGATTTCTATTTTCATATACACTATTGCCTTTAGCCGAAATTGGTTAACCAGATTGGTTTGTTAAATTTATGAAAAAAATAGTTAATAATTTACCTTCTATTTTGACAATATTTGAAATTATCCCTGTAGTGTTAACAAAGACCGTTGAACGACTTAAATACAACGGCCTATGTTACAACTAAACTAACTCAACTAACTTAACTATTGTGGCAAAAATGTTAGTACCCTTGGTTTTGGGTAATTACATTAAAACTAGATGCGATCTCTGAAATAGGAATAGGGAGTATATAATACTGATTATCAAATGCTACTCCCAATTCAGCTTGAGCAGTACCCGTTCTTACCAAATCAAACCATCTTTGTCCTTCAAAAGCTAACTCTAGCCTTCTTTCGGCGGCAATAGCTGTTCTAACTTCAGCCGCAGTAGTTGCAGTTGAATTCGGCAAACCTGCCCGAGTTCTAATCTTATTTAACTGCACTAGTGCAGCAGGAGTACTTCCATTTTCATTTAATGCTTCTGCATATAACAGAACAACATCTGCCAACCTTAGTTCTATCCAATCGTGGTCGGGACCTCCTGATTGGGGAAATTTTGGAGATGCCATAAGTGTCTCATCTATGGTTACCGCCCTTCTTAAATCCCCTGGACTTGCATCAAAGGCAGTTATTAGAGATGCATCCAAGGGTGCTAGTGATTTTGTATCAAGCCCGCCATACCAAGACCAGAACTCGGAATCTCCATATTCATCCGCTATAGAACTTGAAATTTGCGTTGCAAATAATATTTCTGAATTCAAATCATTGAGCTCACCAAAAATATCAGCAAAATTGTCTTGCAAACTAATTCCTGCAGCAGCAGCTCCATTTACAACGGCAGCAAGCTGCGGTTCGGCACTACCAAAATTACCCAAGTGCACATATACTTTACCTAGTAATCCTTGAGCAGCGTATTTAGACGCTCTTCCATTGTTTATTTCCGTATCCAAAGCAGCAACTGCATCCATTAAATCTGGAATAATTACGTTATTGTACACATCTGCAGCTGGTTGTCTTATTAAAATAGAGGTATCCGAAGTGCTTGGTGTAGGAGATAAATTAACCGTTACATCACCAAATACTTGCACTAGCTTAAAATAGGATAAGCCTCTTAAAAACTTAGCTTCACCAATATCCGTGGTGTTGGTAGAATTTTCAATTACATTATTCGCACTTAATATAGACTTGTATAAAGCCGTGTAGAAAGGTCCAAAAAATTGGTCCTCCATTGCTGTCAAATTAGGGTTGAATTCATCAAATTCCGTATACGGAGCCTCGTCCATAAAAGCGTTGTCGGACCTAAAGTCCCCTATAACGGCCATTGGTGTAACGGATGCATGCTGATAAAAATATGCTGCATTTAAAACCCCTTCAAAATCTGTCAATGAATCTGCACTAGCAATATTTGGCGGCACTTGATCTAAATCATTTTCGCACGCTGTTATCAGCAGAAACAATCCCAATAATAAATATATATTTTTCATTTTTCTTATTTAAAAATTAACATTTAGACCCAAAGTAAAACTTCTTACTACTGGACTTGCACCTACTTGGACACCATATGTTGTTGGTCCTAAATAACCTCCATTCGTAGTCTCTACACCTTCAGGATTGAAAGAGGTGTAATCATCTGCCCATAAGTATAATAAATTCGTTGCTGCAGTATACAATCGTAGAGAGCTTACGCCGAATTTACTAGTCATATCTCTGTTAAACGTGTACCCAATGGTTAAGTTTCTCAAGGCTATATACGAGGCATCCTGTATCGTAGCATCCGTTTGATTTCTTGTCTGTGTATAAAACTGTCCGTTAGCGTCAGCAATACCATCATTGTCCGCATCAAAACTATCTCGTACTCTTCCGCCAAATTGTGATTGCCAGTAAATTGGGTCTATATTGAAGACCTCTGCTCCGTGCGATCCTTGAAATTGAAGTGACATATCCAAATTCTTATATGCGAATGAATGTGACATACCCCAATAAAAATCAGGTGTATTTTGTCCTATCTTCACTAAATCTCCACCGTCTTCCACAGTTCTTGTAAAATCAATTACACCGTCACCGTTCTGATCTTTGACATAATATTCTGAACTATTGAAACCAATATTTCTTGTTGGATCAGCAATATGTATTTCCTCAACTTCACCTAGGGTTTCTAATCCCCACATCTCTCCAATTTCACCACCTACATAATTTCTAAACACTGGCCCTCTACCACTTTGTCCGTAAATGGTTTGAGGTAATTCATCCAGACCACCCAAGTCGGTGATTTCTGTATCGACCGTAGAAAGGTTGGCGCTAAAGCTCCAAGTAAAATTCTCTTGTTGAAATATAGTAGCACTTAGCTCAAATTCTAAACCAGAACTTCTAACATCTCCTGAATTAAGTGCTATTGAAGTAGTACCTAATACTTCAGATACGCTTTGATTAATTAAGATATTTTCAATATCCGAGGTATAGTAATCCATACCGAACCTGATACGATTATTAATAAAACCTAAGTTAAGTCCGTAGTTTGTCTCTGTATTGGTTTGCCAGGTTAAATCGGCGTTTGCTACATCTGATGGAATTAAAAATCCATTCCCTAACACGGTTGCCTGAGGATTCAATAGACTCAATGAATTGTAAGCCCCTAAAAAAGATGTAGTTCCTAAAGACCCTGTACTAAATCTCAGTTTCAACTGACTTAAAACCCTATTATCTTCTAAAAAAGATTCGTTATGTACGTTCCATCCAAGAGAAAGCGCGGGAAATGTTTCAAATTTATTGTTAGCTCCAAAACGAGAATCACCATCCCTTCTTACTGATGCTGTTACCAAATAACGATTGTCATACGCATAGTTAATTCTACCGAAAATACTCTTTCTTACGATAGTCTCATCTCGCTCTGTTACTGCGATATCAGCAGGGTCTAACAAGTTATAATTGATAATATCACTAAATGGTACATTGGTACCGTTTAAAGAAGTCGCTTTGGTATTTAGCGTTTGGAATTCTACTCCAGCCACTGCAGACACATCATGCTTATCAAATACTTTTGCATAGTTCAAGGTTGTTTCGCTTAATACCGATGTTCTCTTAGTATCGGTCTGATCCAATGCGGTTTGATTGGTACGCCCTCTAGAATCAAACTCAAGTCCCCTCCAGAAATAGTCTTGGACATCATTAAGGTCTGCTCCTAAAACAGTTTTTATGTTTAGCCCATCTATGATACCGTATTGCAAGTAAGAACTCACATTAGCAAAAAACGTTTTTTGTGAACTTTTTGCATTGTCAAGCTTTGTTGCAGGACCGGCATCTCCCGACCCTCCAATACCATTTTGATTTCTTCCATAATGCCAATCTTGGGCCGTCATACCCGGCTCTAAAGTATAGATGCTATTATTAAAAGGGGAATCACCTCCTCTATAACCAGCGTCAAATGGATCAGCAAATCCACCAGGTATTGTCGCTCCATTAGAATTAAACAAGGCCTGCCGTTTGGCATCCAAGTCTTGAACGAATGCAATAGATGCTTCAGTATGGTAAATAGGGTGAACGCTATACGCTCTCAATAAATCTCTCTGGTCATGTGCTAGTATATCTCTATCGGATGTAAATCCATTGAAACTTAGTCCTGTTTTGAACTTGTCCCCCAATTTAGCATCGATATTCATACGCGCGTTTATTCTTTCAAACCCTTGTGTAATTGCAATACCCTCTGTATTTAGATAACCTAATGAAGCATAATAATTTACATCTTCATTACCTCCGCTCATGCTGAAATCATGGTTGGTACTACTCCCATTTTGAAATAGCCAATCTTCAACGCTCACCACATCAGGTGCATTATTATAAGCATCTATCCTATATTGTAGTAAAGCTGGGTCTACTTCAGAAACATCCCAAGTGCCATTGGCTATGTTTTGCTCAATTTTAGCACCAAATTCATTTGCATTCATCAATAGATTGTCGCGTTGGTACTTACTTGAGGTACTCGTATATGCGTTATAGCTAAAAGTAGGCTTACCCGCCCTACCTTTTTTGGTAGTAACCAAAATAACACCATTTGCTCCCCTAGAACCATAAATCGCAGCTGAGGCAGCATCCTTTAACACTTCCAAACTTTGAATATCGTTAGGGTTAACGGTTGCTAAGCTTCCTGAAATAGGAAAACCATCCACAACAATTAACGGATTTGAGTCCCCTGAAATAGAGGATGCTGCTCTAATTTGAATCTTAGGATCTGCACCTGGTTCGCCACTTTGATTTTGAATCAAAACCCCTGGCAACTTACCCGCTAATGCATCATCAACACGTGCAACTTGTAAAGCAGCAACTTCGGCTCCGCCAATTTTGGCTACTGCACCGGTAACATTTGATCTTTTCTGCGTACCATAACCCACGACAACTACTTCGTCTAGTTGAGCGGAGTCTTCTATCAGTGTTACGCTTATATTTTCTTGTCCGCTAATCGTTATTGACTGCGACGCAAACCCTAAAGAAGAAAAATCCAAAACATCTCCGTTACTTACCTCTATGGAATAATTTCCATCAAAATCTGCTGTAGTTCCTCTGGTGGTATTCACCACTATAACAGTAGCGCCCGGAATTGGAAGGTTAGCTGCATCAGTTATTGTACCTGATACACTATAGGTATCCTGTGCAAACAATTGAATGTTGACCAGCAACATTGCAATCATAAAAAGTTTTAATTTAAATTTCATTTGTGTTTAATTAAGTTAGAACTATT
>CBDUKC010000103.1:0-10828 GCA_965367705.1 uncultured Maribacter sp.
TTATTTGTCTTGACAACTATTTTACAGGTAGAAAAAGTAAAGTAGTCCATTTAATGGACAACCCATATTTTGAGGTCGTACGCCATGATGTGACCATTCCATATTTTATAGAGGTCGATGAAATTTATAATTTGGCATGTCCAGCATCGCCAGTGCATTATCAACATAATCCCATTAAGACTATAAAAACTTCTGTCATGGGTGCCATTAATATGTTGGGGCTAGCAAAAAGGGTTGGGGCTAAAATTTTACAGGCATCAACTAGTGAAGTATACGGCGATCCTGAAATGCATCCACAACCTGAACATTATTGGGGACATGTAAACCCTATTGGTATTCGTTCTTGTTATGATGAAGGGAAACGCTGTGCGGAATCTTTATTCGTCAATTATCACGAATCCAACGATGTAAAAGTAAAAATTATTAGAATTTTTAATACCTACGGACCCAAAATGGAACCGGACGATGGTCGTGTTGTTTCCAACTTTATCAATCAGGCATTACAAGGTCAGGATATCACAATTTTCGGAGACGGAACCCAGACTAGAAGTTTTCAATATGTAACAGATTTGGTAGATGGAATGATTCGCATGATGGCTACTGGAGATGATTTTATTGGTCCAGTAAACATTGGTAATCCGGTAGAATTTACCATGTTAGAACTAGCACAAAATGTGATCGAACTAACAGGAAGTTCCTCTAAAATTATACACATGCCATTGCCATCGGATGATCCAACACAAAGACAACCCGATATTCGTTTGGCCAAGGAAAAACTGAATGGTTGGGAGCCTAAAATACCGCTAAGGGAAGGCCTCGTAGACACAATCTCTTATTTTGACGAACTACTAAAAACGGAGTCTATTCATAAGTTGATGAACGTTTAGTCAGCACCCTTTCTTTAACAACCTCCTATGCAATTTCTAAAATTCATCCTTAGTATTCTAGAGCTCCTACTATTTGCGTATTTAGCATTTGGGGTTTTATATATCCTCCTGTTTTCCATAGCAGGATTATTTAAAGTAAAATCGAAAACCAAATCCGTTTCTAAAACGGAAAGGAAGTTCGCAGTGCTCATTCCAGGATATAAGGAAGATGCAGTGATTGTAGAAGTAGCAAAAAAAGCTTTGGAACAAACCTATGAAAAGGCCAAGTTCGATGTTATAGTAATTGCTGACTCTTTTGAGCAGGAAACGCTAAAGGTATTAAAGACGTTACCTATTATTTTAATTGAAGTTTCTTTTGAAACAAGTACTAAATCAAAGGCATTGAATGCAGCTATGGCCCAAATTGGCGATAGTTATGATGTGGCTTTGATATTGGATGCCGATAACATTATGGAGTCAGATTTTATCCATAAAATGAACCTTGCCTTTGACCAAGGGTTTAAAGTAGTACAAGGGCATCGCATGGCGAAAAATACGAACACCTCTTTTGCTATTTTAGACGCGATAAGTGAAGAGGTAAATAATCATATCTTTAGAAAAGGTCATCGTGTTTTAGGGTTTTCTTCAGCGCTTATAGGCTCTGGAATGGGCTTCGATTATCAGTTTTTTAAGTCCACCATGGAAAATATAAAGGCCATCGGCGGGTTCGATAAGGAATTGGAATTAATCTTGTTGCGAGACGGAGAAACGATTGAATATATCCACGATGCACTTGTATTGGATGAGAAAGTTCAAAAGGCCGATGTTTTTACGAATCAGCGCAAAAGGTGGCTTTCTGCGCAGTTTGTTTATTTTAAAAGATTCTTTTGGTCGGGTATCAAAGCACTTGTTTTAAAAGGTAATGTTGACTTTTTTGATAAGGTGTATCAGATGATTGCACCGCCTAGGGTCTTATTGGCAGGATTAGTTACAGTATTTGCCCTAGTTTCATTGGTATTTCAGGTGTTTATCCCTGAAATAAGTATACTATTTTCTGTGCCTCCGTTAGCATGGCAAGTTACTTTTGGAGCCGTAGTAGTCGCTTTCTTATGTGCTATTCCGCGCGTGTTCTACAACGGTAAAACCTTGAACGCATTATTGACCTTGCCAAAGGCTTTTGGATTAATGTTCCTGTCACTTTTTAAGCTAAAAGGAGCGAACAAAAAATTCATACACACTCAACACGGTACTATCAAAAGTTAAATCCTCAAGACATGAAAATAGGAATAGAAGGTCAGCGGCTGTATCGAAAAAACAAACACGGCATGGATATGGTAGCTCTGGAGTTGATTAAAAACCTTCAGCAAATAGATACCGTAAACGAGTACATCATCTTTGTGAAACCAGACGAGGATAATACTTGTATCCCGTTTTCCGAGAATTTTAAAATTGTTGAATTAAGCTCCCCTTTTGGTTATCCTGGATGGGAACAAATAGCCTTGCCGAGAGCAGCTTATAAAGAAGGTTGTGACGTACTACATTGCACGAGTAATACAGGTCCCATATTTTCTAAAGTACCTTTGATTACGACATTGCACGATATTATTTATTTGGAAAGTATCAGTATTTTGAATAAAGAGGGTACTTGGTATCAGAAATTGGGAAATATGTACCGTAGATGGTTCGTGCCAGCGGTCATTAGAAAGAGTAAAAAGGTAATCACGGTCTCCAATTATGAAAAGGATAGGATAAACAACTACTTCGGTTTTACGGATAACCGGTTAAGTGCTATTTACAATGGAGTAGGAGCGCATTTTAAACAAGTGACCAA
Source organism: uncultured Maribacter sp. (assembly GCA_965367705.1). GTDB lineage: Bacteria > Bacteroidota > Bacteroidia > Flavobacteriales > Flavobacteriaceae > Maribacter. The sequence continues at coordinate 2,698 of CBDUKC010000103.1, forward strand.
CGTTGGTGTTTTAACTTCAATCAAACAAAAATATAGTTTGCCAGATAAATTTTTCTTTTTCCTCGGCAATACTGACCCTAAAAAAAATACGAAAGGCGTACTAGAGGCCTATGGTGATTTCAATGAAACTTCGCCGGATACATATCAATTGGTCATGTTGGATTATGATGAGGAAGAGCTCCAAAAACTCCTTTTATCTATCAATAGGCCAGAGCTCAGAAAGAATATTTATTTACTAGGTTACGTGCCAAACATAGAGCTACCAGCCATCATTAGTCAATGTACTATTTTCCTTTATCCATCTTTACGAGAAAGTTTTGGAATCCCAATATTAGAAGGTATGGCATGTGGTGTTCCTGTAATTACATCGAATACGTCATCTATGCCAGAAGTAGCTGGAGCCGATGCTGCATTAATAGTAGATCCACATGATCCTATTCAGATTACGGCTGCCATACAGACATTGGTAGATGATTACGCTTTGGCTAACATACTATCAGAACGTGGAATTTTAAGGGCAAAAGAGTTTTCTTGGGTGGTGATGTCTCAGAATGTTTTAGACTTATATAACGAAGTTTATAAAGAATTAAACAAACCTTCGTTATGATCAGGAATAGAGATATTATCGTTATCGGAATACAGGCGTGGGATATAAAAATTGGAAGTAACTGTAAAAATATCGCAACCGAATTTTCAAAACATAATAGGGTGCTTTACGTGAATCCTCCTTTGGATAGAATATCTAGTATTCGTGATAGAAAATCCAAGTCCATTCAAAAACGACGAAGAATTATAAAAGGTTTTGAAAAGGGACTGGTGCCCATTTCAGAAAACTTATGGAATCTATATCCTTCTACGATGACAGAATCCATCAATTTTATAAGTCAGCCAGCACTTTTTGACTTTTTAAACAAAAGAAACGGCAAACGATTTTGTGGAGATATCCAAAAAGTCATTAGCAAATTAAATTTTAATGATTATATCATCTTTAATGACAGTTCCATGTTCTTGGGACAATACATAAAGGAGTTTTTAAAGCCGGATTTTTATACTTACTACATGCGTGATTTTTTGACAAAAAATCCGTATTGGAAAAAAAATGGAGTTCGACTAGAGCCAAAATTAATAAAAGCAGCAGATTGTGTAGTCAATAATTCTACCCTGTATACTGAATATGGCAGAGAGTTTACGCCTAATTCCTATATGGTTGGTCAAGGTTGTGATACGAGTTTATTCAACGATCAAGTACGGGAAATTATAGTACCCGAAGATTTAGCGGTTATAAAAGGACCTATTATTGGTTACGTTGGATTTTTATCCAGTCGTAGATTGAGTATTGCTATTTTGGAGCATATTGCCACTACCCGAATGGATTGGAGTATTGTGCTGGTTGGTCCAGAGGATGATGCATTTGCCAATTCTAGCCTACATCAAATGGAAAATGTTTTTTTCCTTGGTAGTAGAGATGCCTCGCAATTACCTAACTATATAAAAGGTTTTGACGTTGCTATTAATCCGCAGTTGATAAACGACGCTACCATTGGGAATTATCCAAGAAAAATAGATGAATATTTAGCTTTAGGAAAACCAACCGTGGCTTCTTCTACGAAAGCCATGGAATATTTTAAGGAGTATACGTACTTGGGAAAAACCCCGAAGGATTATGTAGAATTGATAGCGAGAGCCTTGAAAGAAGACGCTCCTAAATTACAAGAACAGCGCAAAGCGTACGGCCTATCCCATAGCTGGGAAAATAATGTTAAGGAGATTTATAACTGTATTTTAAAAGTGCAAAAGGCAAGTGCCTAAGACGAGACATATGGGACTCATAGAGAAAATAAAATCTAATCCACGGCTTAAGCAAATAGCACTTAATGCCATTGCGTCAAAGCGAAACCCAAGGCCAAGACTCTGGGTGCGTTGGTTTTTAAATCCGTTAAAACATAAAAAAGGAAAAGGCGCTACGATACGGCGAAATAGTCGAATAGACGTGTTTCCCTGGAAACGATTTGAAGTGGGGAATTTAACCACTATAGAATCTTTTTGTACGATAAATAATGGCTCTGGCGATGTGTTGTTGGGTAATAAGGTGCGTGTAGGTATTGGGAGTGTAATAATAGGTCCTGTGACTATGGGCAATGGTTCTGGTTTAGGACAACATGTCTTTGTTTCTGGATTTAACCATGGTTTTGCCGATGGGTCTAAAAACTCAAGCGAACAACTCTTAGATATTAGACCTACAGTAATTGAAGAAGAAGCCCATATTGGCGCAAACTCGGTAGTACTAGCAGGAGTCACTATTGGTAGAAATTGCCAAGTAGGCGCCGGTAGTGTTGTTACTAAGGATATTCCACCATATTCAGTTGCCGTAGGTAATCCGGCAAGGGTCATAAAACAATTCAATCACCATACTGGTGTTTGGGAATCCGTAAAGCAAAAAGAAGTCGTTACGGCGTAAAAAAATAGCTAGTTATGGATTCATTGAAAGTTATATTTTGGGTAGCCTTGTTTATCATCTTTTATTCTTATTTAGGATATGGCATCTTGCTTTTCGCTATTATAAAAATCAGAAGAGCGTTAGGCTTAGGGAAACCCTTTGAGGGAAATGAAGACTATGAGCCAGAAGTAACGCTATTTGTTGCGGCTTATAACGAAAAAGATTACTTGGATGCTAAAGTATCCAATTCCCAAAGTTTAAATTATCCACAGAACAAAGTCACACAGCTGTGGGTTACCGACGGTTCCGATGATGGTACACCAGAACTACTTAAAAAACATAGTGATGTTCGCATCTTGCATGAACCTGCCCGTAATGGAAAAATAGCGGCTATGAACAGAGGTATGAAACATGTAACAACTCCTATTGTCATTTTTTCTGATGGGAATACCAATTTGGGTAAGGAATCCATTAAAGAAATTGTTCGCTTGTTTAGAGACCCAAAAGTAGGTTGTGTATCTGGCGAAAAGAGAATCTATTCCAAAGATGCCGATGCAGCTGCAGGAGCAGGAGAAGGTATGTATTGGAAGTACGAATCGCAACTTAAAAAATGGGATGCAGAACTGTATTCCGTTGTTGGTGCGGCAGGAGAACTTTTTGCCATTCGTACCGAACTTTGGCAGGAAGTAGAAAAAGATACACTTCTAGATGATTTTATGATTTCCTTACGGGTAGCGATGAAAGGGAATACAATACAATATAATCCAGAGGCCTACGCTATTGAAAATGCGTCCGCCAATGTAAAGGAAGAACTGAAGCGAAAAATTAGAATATCTGCGGGAGGTATACAATCTGTAGTGCGTTTACGCTCTTTACTAAACGTTTTTAAATACGGAACCTTGTCGTTTCAGTATATATCACATCGGGTATTACGATGGACTTTAACACCGCTGTTATTATTGCTATTAATTCCTATAAACTTCTTTCTAGCACAAGAAGAAGGGTTCTTTTCCTTGACAGTTTTTAGCGTCTTGTTTTGGTGTCAAGTGGCATTTTATGCCGCTGCCTTGTTAGGATGGTTTTTAGAAAACCGACAAATCCGATTAAAAATACTTTTTATTCCTTATTACTTTTTTATCATGAACTTATCCGTCTTCCTAGGGTTTGGGAGGTATTTAAAAGGAAATCAATCTGTAAATTGGGAGCGTGCCAAAAGAGGTTCGAGAGAACAGGTTGTCGCCTAATTTTTTGCTACAGGAACAGAAAACGTAAAGGTACTGCCTTTACCCAGAGTACTGTCTACCCAAAGTGCACCACCGTTTTTTACTATAAAATCTTGGCAGAGAATTAAACCAAGTCCGGTACCGGCTTCTTGTTCCGTACCTTCTTTGGAGAAATGTTGTTCCGTGTTTAAAACCTTAACGAGGTCTTCTTCAGAAATACCAACACCACTATCAGAAACGGATATATTCCAAAATTCCTTTTCTAATTTTGTAGAAATGGTAATGGTTCCCTCAACTGGGGTAAATTTTATGGCATTCGATAATAAATTTCTTAGCACAGTTTTAATCATATTCATATCTGCATAAACGAACATATTCTCAGGGATAGTAATCTGTAGCGTTATATTTTTGGTTTCCAACGCTAGTTTTTGAAGTCGCGCGCATTGGTTAACTAGCTTCAGCATGTTTACGTTTTCTTTTATGATACTGAGTGAACCGCTTTCAGATTTTGCCCATCCTAGAAGATTGTCTAAAAGATTAAAGGCCTCGTCTGTTGTAGCATTTAGGTTATGCACGGTCTTGTTTATAAAATTGGCATCTTTAGGATCGATAATACCTCTCAAAATAAAATCCAGTTGCATTTTTATCGCACTTAGTGGTGAGCGAAGATCATGACCGATGATAGAAAACAAACGGTCTTTTAAAACATTTTCTTTTTTAAGGTCTGTTGCTTGTTTTGATAATATCCTTTTAGCTTCACTAAGATTCAGCTGTGTTTTTATTCTGGCTAGTAATTCATGTTTATTAAAGGGTTTAGTTACGTAGTCTACACCGCCCAGTTCAAAACCTTTTACTTTATTTTCTGTTTTTCCCATTCCAGTGATAAAAATAATTGGGATATTTTTTAAGATAGATGTGGATTTTATCAGTTCACATAGTTCAAACCCATCCAAATAGGGCATCCTAACGTCTAAAAGAATCACATTTGGCACGTTTTTTTTTAAAAGTGCCAGTGCTTCCTGACTATGTTGAATGGCTAAAACCTCGCAATCAATTTGTTTAATCGTAAATTTTAGTAGTTCTAGATTCATTGCCTCATCGTCAATACAGGCAATCAAAGGTTTTTTGGCAGAGACCTTATTCATTAAGATGTATTTATATGTGAGTGAAAGTAGGAAATTATTTCAATATGCGTAAGCTTAGTAATTTTTTCTATAATTGTCAATTTGACTTATTTCTTTGTGTTAGTAATCATTTATCGATACTTATGGTCTGTCTACCACACGAAAAGACCATTTCACAACAATGATTTATATTTTAAAAAATGTAGGATTATATTTACAAAGTAAGTAATTAGATAACTTTATTTAAAATAGTATGGATTGTATTTTAGTTACCGGGGGAGCTGGTTTTATAGGCTCTAATTTTATTCCTTTTTATTTGGAACATAATCCAAATGTACACCTTGTTAATTTGGATATTCTCAGTTATGCTGGTGATGAAGAGAACTTAAGGGAAGTAGCTAACCATCCGCGATATAGCTTCGAAAAAGGAGATATTTGTGATAGGAGTTTTATTGAAACACTATTTGAAAAATATGATTTTAAGGGGGTGATTCATTTCGCGGCAGAGTCCCATGTAGACAATTCCATAACAAATCCGGATGCATTCATGCAAACTAATATTTTAGGAACTTTCAACCTATTGGATACCGCAAAAAAACACTGGATGGCGGCACCTGGCGTCTATAATACGGACTACCGTAATTGTCGTTTCCATCATGTTTCTACGGATGAAGTATATGGAACCTTGGGAGAAACTGGACTGTTTTCCGAAACAACACCATATGCACCAAATAGTCCATATAGTGCATCAAAAGCCTCTTCAGATTTTATAGTAAGAAGTTATTTTCACACGTTTGGAATGGATGTAGTTACTACAAATTGTTCTAATAATTATGGTCCCAAACAGCATAATGAAAAATTAATACCAACGATTATTAGAAAGGCCTTAACTGGTGAGGAGATTCCCATATATGGTGATGGCTCCAATATTAGGGATTGGTTATATGTGCTAGACCATTGTACTGGAATAGCACTGGCCTACGAAAAGGGTGTTTCTGGAGAAACCTATAATATTGGAGGTAGAAACGAAAGGAACAATCTTTACATAGCAAATAAGATATGTGAACTTTTAGATGAATTATCGCCAAAAAATGGGACGGATAGTTATAACAGTCAAATTACTTACGTTAAGGATAGGGCAGGACATGACTTTAGATATGCCATAGATGCTACCAAGTTGGAGCGTGAATTGGGCTGGAAAGCAGACGAAAACTTTGAGACTGGTATACTAAAAACCATCACTTGGTATTTGAATAAATTTACCGATCTTCACGAAGGGCGGTCTGCACTTATCAAAAGATAATAAAATAGTAAAACCCTTTAGGCGGTGTATCCGTTTAAATTTACAAAATAAAAGTATGAAAGGAATAATACTAGCAGGTGGTTCAGGTACAAGATTACATCCATGTACCTTGGCAGTAAGTAAACAACTCATGCCCATTTATGATAAACCCATGATCTACTACCCCCTATCAACCTTAATGGAGGCAGGGATATGGGAGATTCTTATCATTTCTACTCCTCATGATTTACCCATGTTCGAAAAGCTCTTGGGAGATGGTAGGAAGTATGGATGTATTTTCGAATATGCCGTACAGGAAGAACCCAACGGTCTGGCTGAAGCTTTCATTATCGGAGAAGAGTTTATTGGAAACGAAAAAGTTGCATTAATTTTAGGCGATAATATTTTTTATGGCAGTGGTTTGGAAAAACTACTACAGGCCAATAATGACCCAGATGGTGCTATAATATATGCGTACCATGTAAATGACCCAGAACGTTATGGAGTGGTAGATTTTGACGATGATTACAATGTAGTCTCGATTGAGGAAAAACCACTGAAACCAAAATCGAATTATGCTGTCCCGGGAATTTATTTTTATGACAACGATGTGGTAGAAATAGCTAAGAACATGAAGCCAAGTGCCAGAGGTGAAATAGAAATAACCGATGTAAATAAGACGTATTTGGAACGTGGCAAGTTACGGGTTAGTATTTTAGATCCTGGAACTGCTTGGCTGGATACTGGTACGTTCAATTCCTTAATGCAAGCATCGCAGTTTGTTCAAGTAATTGAAGAAAGGCAAGGTCTAAAAATTGGAGCCATAGAGTCCGCTGCATATAAAATGGGGTATATTACCAAAAGTCAGTTTAAAAAGCTTACAAAGCCTTTTATAAAAAGTGGTTACAGTAATAAATTAATGGAATTAAGGTAGATTATGAAAGCAGAAGCTACAAGCATAGAAGGGTGTTATATTTTAGAACCTAATCTATTTACGGATAAGCGAGGTTATTTTTTTGAAAGCTTCAACCAACAAAAGTTTGAGGATATTATTGGCGCTGCTATTAATTTTGTTCAGGATAACCAATCTAAGTCCTCAAAAGGCGTACTTAGGGGGTTACATTATCAAAAAGGAACATTTGCCCAAGCAAAACTGGTACGAGTTTTAGAGGGGGAAGTTTTGGATGTGGTCGTGGACCTTCGGATGGATTCGGCTACCTATAAAAACGTATTTGTTACCACCCTTTCCCAAGAGAATAAAAAACAAGTATTTATTCCAAGAGGTTGTGCACATGGGTTTCTTACACTAAGCGATTCTGCTACGTTTTTTTATAAATGTGATAATTTGTACCATAAAGAAGCCGAAGCGGGTATCAGATACGACGATCCAGAGCTGGCAATAGATTGGAAGCTTGCGGAACATGAGCTTATTATTTCCGAGAAGGATATGATACTTCCCTATTTTAATCAAACAGAGAAAACTGCTTTATAATTCCTAGCGTATGATTAATGTTTTGGTTACCGGTGCAAACGGACAATTAGGTTCGGCTATAAAATCGATTGCGAAAAATGAGGCTTTCTTGCGCTTTACCTTTTGTACTTCAGGCGAATTGAATATTACCGATTCCGATTCGGTCGCAAATTTTTTTAGAAGCAATACTTACGACTATTGCATTAATTGTGCAGCCTATACCAATGTTGATGCGGCGGAGGAACATTTTGTAAAGGCCAATGCTATTAACGGTCTTGGCGTTAAAAATTTAGCTTTGGCATGTAAGGATAGCCAAACAAAACTCATACATATTTCGACTGATTTTGTTTTTTCCGGAAAACAAAGTGTACCATATACCGAATCTGATATTGCTGAACCTAGCAGTGCCTATGGACTGTCTAAATACAGGGGCGAGCAGGAAATAAGTAAAAATTTAACAGAATACTACATCATTAGAACGTCATGGTTGTACTCCGAGTTTGGACATAATTTTATGAAGTCTATGCTCAAATTCGCTAAGGAAAGAGATAGTCTCTCAGTGGTTTTTGACCAAATAGGAAGTCCTACGTACGC
>CBDUKC010000104.1:0-10805 GCA_965367705.1 uncultured Maribacter sp.
GTGATGTTATTCCCAGATGGGATGTTCCCAGCATTGGTTTTTGCAAGTAAATCCGCTACATTATGGATGTAATCTGCCCTACCCGGAATTGGCGGACATAGATTTTCATCAGGAAATTCCCACACTGTAATTCCGTAATAATGGTTTAGGAGTGCTTTGTTGAGAAGTTTAACCCCCTGCGGATTTGAAAAATCTATGGATACTGTGCCAAATTTATTGGGGCGTACGTAGTTTTTTAATTCAGGGACAGCGGTAATTAATGCAGATAGATTATAACGCTCTCGATTCTTATTACGAGCGTGAAGTTTAGTCTTTTCTTCTTTTGGCGTTTTCGAAGACATGATTTTGGGTAGTTTCAGGCACTTGGGTTTTTACTTGTTTGCTTCCTGATGGATTAAAACTAGTCTTTTTTAAATTGGATAGAGCGCACGTGTATTTTTTTGCCATCAGCTCCTTCAAAGACGAATGCCATCGGGACCATAATTCTTTTCATATTTGCGGTTAGAAATTTTTTGGTTTCAATTTTATACACCTTCCAATCTGTAGTTAGTTTTATTTTAACTCGTGATTCACTCCCATCTGGCGGGTCATCGACGTCTTTCATTGCAATATCAAAAACCTCGCCTCCAACTTCACCTTTCATTTCAAGGAAAACGGTGGAATAGCCAGAGAAATCCATCTCGTTAACCCTGCCATATAGGGCATCAACCAAAAAGTAACAGGAGCCCCATACGTATTGATTTTCAGGATACACAATAGTCAGGTAATCTTCCTTATTATAGAAATGATTGGTGAATAGCCCAGATGCTGCATAATTTAGCGTAAAAGCGGTAGGCGCCTGACCGTTTGTTAATAGGCTTATAAAATCTGCATCTCCAAAAGAAAATAGCACACTACTTAATTCAAGTTTGGTTTTTTGATCAAAGGAGGTCGTTCCGTTATGTATCATTTCTACGAGCTTTGTCCCCAATAACATTTGTTCCTCGTAGGGCTTTATGAAGTACGACTCTCTCTCCCCCAATTCTAAAATAGCGAGGGTATGGTTGTCTCTTAAAACCTCTAGAAATTTAGGGGCAACTAGGGTAAAATCTTCCGCCATCCAAGGCTCTATAAAAATCCTTCCACCATTGTTCTTTAATTTAGAATTCCAATCTTGGCCTAGCTGGTTGAAGGCTTGATTGTGTTCGGCCTCTTTGGTTTTAATTTTATCTGCATTTATGAAATAGGTGCTTAACAATAAAGCTAAATCGGTGCCCTGGATCTTTCCAAAGTACGTGGAGTTTTTTAAAGATTCAAATGCACTAAGGTTGGAATTGAATTGTATGGTATTCGAAATGTTCTCAGTTGTAAAATTGATATAAGCAGCCTCTACAAGCGTAAGTGATGTTTTGGTTGTAGGCATGTAATAGTTTTGAATGGAATCCACTTTTGCGACGATGTTCGCTCTTGCCACGGACAATAAGCTTAGCTCTCTAAGATCTGATTGCACGCCATTCGCGATGCTCATTAAAATATCGTTTAATTCAGCTTTTTGAATCTTTTCCTCGTTCCAATTGTTAATTTGAAGCGCAATGAGAATTCCAATGACCACCAGAACTATTTCCCCCAATGCGTATTTGAAATATTTTGTTGTTTTATGCTGCTCTAGGAGTTCACGCCTAATTATTCTAAAGAACTTTATCATGGGTTGGTTTTTGGTGGTTGCGAGTGACGATGGTTAGGAATTAAAAACAAGTGCTCTGTAAGCCGCTTACTCTAATCGATTTAGATATATCGCTACCGCGTAAGTTGTAACTGAGGGAACATCTTAAAAGTAAGCAAAAGCTTGGAGTTGCCTACAAACTTTTCCTTTTTGGTTTGTTCTAATGTATGAATAATGCCATTCACATGTCAAGGGAAACACAAAATTTTTCAATCTGAAAACACTTTTTCTATAAGCTCCAAAAAAGGTTTTGGCAAAATAAATGCGTTTATGACTGAATGCCCTACAATTTTCTTTGAGCGGCAAGAATATTGGCTACCGCCTGCTTGTATTTATACGGGTTTCCTGCCTTCTTAATAGCCTTATAGGCTTTTTGTGGATTGTGGGTAGACTGCGCAAAAAATTCCCAAAACCCAAGCATTTTCATTTTTATAGGCGTTGGTCCAGAAAGGATAGCGTCATACTGTTCGTAAAGTGTATCGTGAAATTCTCTAAAAATTTCCCAACGGTCAGCTGGATATTCCGTTCCGCCAGCCTTTATCATACTAGGTAAAAAGGGGTCTGCAATAAGCCCTCTGCCAATCATAAAATGTTCAATAGAAGGAAATTGCTCCCGCATTTTATTGAACCCGCTTACAGAAGTAATATCGCCATTATAGTACAAGGTGTGTTTTGCGACATCTATACATTTTTGAAATGCCTCGAGGTCAACACCGCCCTTGTATAATTGCTTTCCAAGGCGCGCATGAATCGCTATGTTTTTTAGCGGGTACTTTTCTAGAATAGGGAAGGCATCTAATATTTCGCTGCTAGTTTCATAACCGAGGCGCATTTTCATGGAAATCGTGACATTGGTCTCGTTATGTGCTCGATGTAATATGTGGTCTATCTTCTCGGTATTGCAAATAAGACCTGAGCCCATACCACTATTCGTTACCATAGGATAGGGGCAGCCCAAATTCCAATTAAGTTCGCTATATCCTAAGGATTGAATATACTTTATGGTATATATAAATTCATCGGCATCCGCTGTCATTACTTGCGGGATTAAGGTGATGTTTGTATTTGCCTCAGGGTTTAAGTCGCGCTGATAGGAACCTTTGATAATCATTTTCCGATTGTAACGGATATAAGGAGCGTAATAAGTATCTATACCTCCAAAAAATTTCTGCTGGGCATTCCGGAAAATAGAATCTGTAAAGCCTTGTAAGGGAGAGGACAATAGCAAATAGGGCATGGAAGCTGTTTAAGGTGATAAAGATAGCAGAATATGACAGGGGTCAGGATTTTGGAGGCGATAACTATCAGCAGATATACTGTTGATGGTTTTGAGTAAACGTTCTTAGTCTCGCTCCAATGTGCTTACGTTTTGATTTTCTTCCTCATATTGTATGGCTGTGTAGGCAATGATTTTCCAATCATGAGCTTTTTTAACTAATGTTATAGCTGCTTTTGCCACACTTTTCTCTCCCGTCTTGGTTGTCCAAGCTTGGTCAAATGCCACCCAAGCCAAGTTGCTGTCATGAAATATAAGATAGTTGGAGTTTTCAAAAGTAGAAGTTATAGGTTCTGGGTTTTCCTGAAAAAACGATTCTAGATTTCCGCCGCTCATATCCCAACCTCTGGTTTGTGCGAAACCTGCTTCAGAAATATCTAAACGCAGCACATCGTTACTATGGTCCCAATAAGACGCCCATTTTTGATAGTCTTTCTCCATATAGGAATTTGTTTCCCCCACTACTACAGCTTTAAGGGATTCTTTTATAACATCTGATGAATCTAATTTTTCCTGTTGACAAGAAAATAGTAAGGTAATACAACTTATAAGGATATAGTTTTTCATGTCAGATTTGTTTTTTGCTAATTTAGAACTTGATTCTGCTACAAATGTAATTTAGTAACCAAAATTTAAAAATCTTCGTCGTGAGAATTCTACCGTTATGGCAGTCGAAGCTAAATAGGCCTAGTCGTAGTAATAAAGTTATGTGTTGGAATAATATTGGTTATGTCGTGGGGCAAAGAACAGTAAGGACAAAGGAATTAAAGCGTTGCTTGATTGGACGCTTTTTCCTACCTTTTGTAACAAATACAGACAAAACACGACACATTAGTATAAGCTTTTGTATTTTGCTGTAAACCTTTAAACTAAGACCTATGGGAAATTTATTTTTTATACCAATTGTAATTTTTTTAGTGCTTGTTGCCCTTTCCTGTATTTTTATAGTAAAGCAAAAGACTGCGGCCATCATTGAAACCTTTGGTAAATTTAGCAGCATTAGACATTCTGGATTACAATTTAAGATTCCGTTTGTGCAGAAAATTGCGGGTCGTTTGAGCCTTAAAATCCAACAGTTGGATGTTATGATTGAAACAAAAACCTTGGATGATGTTTTCGTAAAGCTTAAGGTTTCTGTGCAGTACAGGGTAATTAGGGATAAGGTGTACGATGCTTTTTATCAACTAGATTACCCTCACGATCAAATTACATCTTATGTATTTGACGTGGTACGCGCAGAGGTGCCTAAAATGAAATTAGATGATGTCTTTGTAAAGAAAGATGACATTGCATTAGCGGTAAAGGCAGAGTTGAACGATGCGATGTCTGGATACGGTTTCGATATTATAAAGACCTTAGTAACGGATATTGATCCAGATGCGCAAGTAAAACAAGCCATGAACAGGATTAACGCTTCAGAGCGCGAAAAAATTGCTGCACAGTTTGAAGGAGATGCTGCTCGTATTCTTATTGTAGAAAAAGCAAAAGCCGAAGCTGAAAGTAAGCGTTTGCAAGGCCAAGGTATTGCCGATCAACGAAGAGAGATTGCAAGAGGACTTGAAGAATCTGTAGAAGTTTTGAACAAAGTAGGGATTAACTCCCAAGAAGCATCTGCCTTAATTGTGGTTACTCAGCATTATGACACCTTACAATCTATAGGAGAAGAAACAAATACCAATTTGATTTTATTACCTAACTCGCCACAAGCGGGTAGCGACATGTTGAATAACATGGTGGCTTCTTTTACGGCAAGCAATATGATAGGGGAATCTATGAAACAAACAAACGTAAAGAAACCTGCTAAAAAGTAGTTATAGCCAAGAAAAAAGCCCGAAATACAAGATGTATTTCGGGCTTTTTTATGCGCTCAAAACGAGTATACCAATAGGTATTAGTTTTTTTGTTGAATCTTTGCCCAAGAATCTCTCAGCCCTACCGTCTTATTGAAGACGAGTTGTTCATTCGTACTATCGAGGTCTACACAAAAATAGCCCATACGCTGAAATTGAAAGCGCTCCTCGGGTTTCGCAGTTGCCAAACTGGGTTCTACATAGCCTGTTATAATCTCTAAGGAATTAGGATTGATGAAATCCATAAAATCCTTGTCCTTATGTGTATCGGGACTTTCATCCGTAAACAAACGATCATAAAGGCGTATTTCCGCTGCTATGGCGTGCTTTACAGAAACCCAATGGAGGGTGCCTTTGACTTTTCTTAGGCTTTCCTCACTTCCGCTGCCACTTTTACTTTTTGGGTCATAGGTACATTGCACTTCTATGACATTACCATCAGCATCTTTTGTACAGCTTTCCGCTTGTATAATGTATCCGTTTTTAAGTCTAACCTCTCTACCTAATTTTAGACGAAAGAATTTTTTATTGGCTTCCTCCCTAAAATCTGCCTTTTCAATATATAACTCCCTTGAGAAAGGGACTTCTCTGGAACCTAAGGTTTCGTCCTCAGGACTATTCTCTGCAGTTAACCATTCTTCCTGCCCTTCGGGATAGTTTGTAATGACCACTTTTAATGGGTCGAGCACACCCATAACCCTTGGGGCTAATTTATTAAGATGCTCCCTAACATGAAATTCCAAGAGGGATACATCAATTAAATTGTCCCGTTTTGCAATGCCTATAGTGTCTACAAAGTTGCGAATACTTTCTGGGGTATAACCTCTTCGTCTCAGTCCAGAAATGGTAGGCATTCGCGGATCGTCCCAACCATTAACTATAGTATGTTCTACCAGTTGTGCTAATTTTCTCTTACTTACAACAGTATGGCTCAAATTACGTCTAGCGAATTCCCGTTGTTTAGGACGTGTCTTGCCAGGTTCGTAAACTTGATCTAAAAACCAGTCGTACAACTCACGGTGCATTGCAAATTCTAGTGTACAAAAAGAGTGGGACACTTGCTCTATATAATCACTCTCTCCATGTGTCCAGTCGTACATTGGATAAATACACCAATCGGTATTTGTTCTGTGATGCGCTTTATGTAATACGCGGTACATGATTGGATCGCGCATCAACATATTGGAAGAGGTCATATCTATCTTGGCACGAAGAACGTGGGTTCCTTCTTTAAATTCTCCATTTTTCATCGATTCGAATAATGCTAGATTCGCTTCAACGGATCGGTTTCTGTTTGGACTTTCCGTTCCTGGTTCTGTTGGAGTTCCTTTTTGTATGGCCATTTCTTCAGAAGATTGGTCATCTACATAAGCTTTTCCTTCTTTGATCAAGATTACGGCCCAATCGTAGAGCTGTTGAAAGTAATCAGAGGCATACCGTTCGGTATCCCACTCAAACCCTAACCATTCAACATCTCGTTTTATAGCATCTACGAATTCTTGTTCCTCTTTGGCAGGGTTAGTATCGTCAAAGCGCAGGTTTACTGGAGCGTTATGACGAAGTCCAAGACCAAAATTAAGACATATAGAACTTGCATGGCCTATGTGCAAGTAGCCATTTGGTTCAGGCGGAAACCGAAATCGAAGTTCCTTTTCCGTATATCCATTTTGAAGATCCTCGGCAACGATTTGTTCAATAAAATTCAAGGATTTTAATGTCTCGCTCATATGCTATTTTTTCAGGATACAAAAGTAGCAAAAATGCGCTAAGGACTGCGTTTAAAATGGCCTGACCTTATATTAAACGATTTTCACAACACTTTTAAGGGCTGCCACAACAATAAATTCTGAGAATACGCTAAAATGGACATATTTGTCGTTGAATAGAAGGTTTGTAAACATACGCCTTCAATGTTCATATACGAGTAGGGGCCCAAAACTACAGATCATTATGAAAAATTATCCCAAAATCTACATCTTAACCGCTTTTTTAGTGCTGTTTACAGCAACACAACTTAGTGCTCAGGCCATTGTTATAAATGCTCCGGCTCCAGCAGACAATCCCAATTTGGCAGGTAATTCTCCCTGGCCAGCAATTTGTGCAGGTAATGGCGGGTTTAATGAATATTATGTTAATATCACTTGGGCAGGTACGGCCAATTCTGGAAACGAGTTCATATTAGAGCTCTCAGACGCCAGTGGAAGTTTTTCAGCTCCAGAAACACTTGTAACCATTACTGATCAAAATACCAATACAGATTTTGATACCAGTTTTGCAATTCCACTAACGACAAGAGGTCAAGGATATAAGATGCGGGTTAGAAGCACAGATCCTGTTAGAATAGGAGCTGAGTCTGCGGCATATAGTATGTATTACATGGACATTACGAGTAATTTAAATATCAGCGAGTCTGGCGATGGAGTTCCTCCGGGGAGTATTTGTAGTACGAACCCAATAACCTTACAAGTAGATAATATTGCAAATCCGGAAACGTACCAATATTCATGGTACAGAAGTGGAACCTTATTATCAGGTGAAAACGGACCTACCTTAAACATATCACAAAGTGGAATGTATAGTGTTTTTATAGACTACGGACCCATTTGTACAGGTTCAGGTAATACAGATTCTAACATTGTAGATGTTACCATTGGCTCAGGCGGTTCAGGAATAGCTGTAAGCACGCCTTCACAAACAGCCTTGTGTGCAGGAGATACGGAAACATTAGCCATAAACCTTACAGACCCGACCTGGAGTTATCAGTGGTACAAGAATGATGTCGAAATTCCTGGAGCAATTGGAACAACATATACCGTAAATGCAGCAACAGCAGGTTTTGAAGCTGATTATGCAGTAGAAATATCTGCGCCTGGGGTATGTACAGAGCGCTCTGATGCCATTGCCATCACCAATGCAGACAATTATACGGTAACGAACGATAACCCTGAGAATGTAGTAATACTTCCATCGCAAACACAAACGTTGAGCGTAAGTACTACGGCAAATACACCAACGTATAAATGGTTTCGTAATGCTATCGAAATTGCAGGAGAAACAACGAGTACATTAAATATTACCCAGGCGGGTGAATATTACGCTGAGGTGACGCAGTCAGGAGGTGCATGTACGAGTTCTTCCAAAAATTCTGATGTGACACTAGCCGTAACACCAGCCTCCTTTGAACTCATAGCTGACTATGCGACCCCGTATACGAGTTGTGTAAGTACAAGTATGGTATTGGAGGTGCGCACAATAAATGCAATAGCTGCAGACGGAACAAAAACAGATGTTACTTCAGATTTAGAAGATGCTTTCGTTTACCAGTGGGAAAAGGATGGCGTTGCTGTTGCCGGACAAACAGGAAAATCTATAAGTCTTGCCTCCAATACGGAGAACGGAGACTATGAGTTAACGGGAACTTTGGCCGCTTACAACGAGCGTTCTAACAGCTTGCCTGTACAATTGCTTACAAGTGAAACGGTCACGATTTCTAGTACTAGTACGGTATATTGTAGTGCAAGTGACCTGGTTACCCTAAGTACAACATCAGATTTAAATGGAGCCGATTATGAGTGGCAGCGAGACGGGGTATCCATATCTTCTACGGACGAAGCATTAAGTATAGACGAAACCGGCACATACCGATTGGTCTTACAACGCGATGGTTGTTCTTTAATTTCAAATGAGATTACAATTACTCCTTTGGATGAAAACCTCATTACGTTAGATCCCACTGGGGATATTGTTATTCCCGAGGGCACATCTAGAACGGTTAGGGCCTCAGGCGGATCAGCATATAGATGGATGAACACTTCTAATGTTGAAATGAGTACTTCAGACAGTGTTACGTTCACGGAACCTGGCACATACACCTTAATAGCCAATATAGATAATTGCGAAATTTTAAAACAGGTTACGGTAAGTATTCTGGATACATTTAAAGTACCCAATGTAATTACCGTGAATGGAGATGGCATTAATGATCAATGGATCATACCTAATTCATATTCAAACAAAGCGGATGTGAGTGTTACAATTTACAACGAACAAGGAGTGGAAATTTTGAACGAGTTTAATTACAACAACAACTGGCCACAATCCTCCATGGCCTTTCAAAAACAAAATATGGTGTTCTATTATAAAATTAGAAACGCCAGTGAGGTACTTAAACAAGGTACTATTACTGTAATACGATAACCTTACCATGCTAAAGAAAAGTTTTTTATACCTGTTTTTATTATTTCTTGCGCTAGCCAAAGTAAGCGCACAGGAAGAGAATCCATTTATCTCTTACGACGTGCCTGCGCAGAATCTTTTAAAGTACAATAGGTTCTTGATCAACCCAACCTTCTCAACGGTTAGGGAGGATAAATCTTATGTTAATCTGTTACACAGAAACCAATCGGTACAGTTTGATGATAACAACCAAAACTACTTTCTTAGCTATAGTGGTCGTGTAAGTGACCGAACTGGTTTGGGTTTAAGTTTGTATACCCAACGTCAAGGTCTTTTAAGCAATTTTGGTGTCTTGGCCAATTATGCATATGGGGTTAAGTTAAACGATAAAAGTAATTTGACTTTTGGCGCAAACATGTCCTACTATAATAGTGGCTTTGATGAAGGAAGGGCCAGCACTATAGAAATAGACCCACTATTAGCAGGGTTACAGGACCAGAGTTTATTATCTATTCAACCAGGTTTAAACTTATCCTACGGAAAGTTTGATGTGGGTGTGTTTGCAGAAAACCTATTTGATTATAATTTAAAGTCAAGCGAATCGGTTACAGAATTTAAAGACAAAACTTTTTCTGGACACCTACAATATACTCATGAGTTTACTAATACATCAGGAATTTTTGAAGAGGGTAGGCTTATGCCTTTGGCACGTGCTAGAAAAGTAGGAGAGGAAGAAGTTACCCTTGGTGGAAGCTTAATTTTGGATTTACCAAAAGTAGGGTGGGTTCAAGGTGGATATGATAGTTTTTACGGAGCAGCAGCCGGTGTGGGATTCAATCTGAATCGAAGAATTTCCTTGGGGTATACCATGGAAAAAGGACTATCTAGTAATTTTGACAATTTTGGAGTTACCCATGAAATTTCTTTTGCGTATTCCTTTACGCCTAACCTTACTGAGGACAGGGTACTGTTTGAAGATGACGATATAGACAATGTAGAAAACAATTTTGACCTAGATACGGACAACTTAGCCAGTAACGAGGAAATAGAAGAATTAAAGCGGAAATTGGCGGAGAACGATGCTATTATTCAAGAACTGATGTTTCGTCAAGACTCCCTTGAATCTAGTCGTCAATCGGATTTAGAACGTCGTTTTAGTATGGTGATGCGCATGGTACGTAATGAGACCAATGGCAACAATCCAGAACTAGAACGCAGAGCAGAAGCCATGTTCAAAGGAGAAGACAATGCTGCTAAGGTAGCATCTACTGAAACAGCGAATGACCTATCCAATGATACTAATAGTATGAACGGAGGCAGTGATTATAAAAATCAAGGCATAAAACAAGCTACAGTAGATAAAAATACCGATTGGAACGAAACAAAGAATGACGCTATAGCAAACAACTTAGCTGAACCCGCTAGGGCCACAAGCGTTAAACGACCTACCAATACAAGGCCTCAGACGAGAGCAACCGTTGTACAGGACAAGATAAAAAGCAGAAGGTTTAAAGATCTACCCGACGTTACAGATGGTTATTATGTGGTTGCGAATGTATATAAAGGAGGAAAATACTTGGATAATTTCTTGAACAAGCTAAATGATGATGGTATTAATGCCAATTACATAGACAACCCTAACAATGGTCTTAAATATGTGTACCTAAACCGATATGACACTTTTGAGGAAGCTGCCGCTGCCGCTAAAAGTAATCTTAACGGAAGTTATGATGGTCCTACCTGGATAATGAATGTAGACAACAGGTATTCCAATGAAGCGTATGCGGACAACGTAAACAAG
>CBDUKC010000105.1:0-10803 GCA_965367705.1 uncultured Maribacter sp.
CCCTTCCCATTCATAGCGATGGCAAGACTGTCTTTACTGTCATTTTTTAGACTCAACACAAAATCTCGATGTGCTGTAGTAAAACGAATCTCTGATTGGTTGTCCGTAGTAAGCTTTATCTCGTATGTTCCATCTAAAGGAACTAGAATATCTTTAGGTACTACCTCAGAATCCACTAACGATTCAAAACTGGAAAGCGGATAGTTAAGCAACTCATATTGGCCATTGATTTTACTTAGTGATAACGTTCGAGGAACAGTAGATGCACTGCGCCACTTTTCTGTAGGGGTATCACGGGCATAATCCCAATTACTCATCCAACCTATAAAAATGCGTTCCTCATTTGGCGTATTGTTATAGGTGACTCCTGCGTAATTATCCCTTCCTAAATCAACCCACTTGTTCTGCTCCTGTTCCGACGTAAAGGACTTGCCATCAAAATCACCAATAAAATACTGCGTGCCATTTCCTCCGTTTGGTGCACCAGGATTTATACTAATCAAAAGCACCCATTTCACCTCATCGGTTCCGTCTACTTTCAAAGGAAAGAGATCGGGACATTCCCAAACACCGCCATGTGCCCCTTGATTTTTTCCAAATTCACTTACATATTTCCAATCCTTTAAGTTAGCAGAATTCCATATTTGCAAATGATTACCTGCTACCACAAGCATTGTCCACATCTCGGCTTTCTCATTCCAAAAAACTTTCGGGTCCCTAAAATCCTTTATTCCTGGGTTGCCTATAACCGGATTGCCTTCATACTTTATCCAGCTCTCCCCATTATCTAAACTATAAGCAATACCTTGAGTTTGGAAATCGGTTCTTCCTGCTTGCTCACCCTCCATTAAATGATAAGTGAAAATAGCAACCAAAGCGGGATTATCTTTTGTCCCAAAACCGGAAGTATTATTGACATCAACTACCGCACTTCCTGAAAATATATCTCCGTGTTCATCAGGGTAAAGGGCGATAGGCTTGTGTTCCCAGTGCAGCATATCTTTACTGACGGCATGGCCCCAATGCATAGGGCCCCATACAATATCCTCTGGATAATGTTGATAAAACAAATGATAAACCCCTTGATGATACACGAGACCATTAGGATCGTTCATCCAATTTTCTTCAGGTGTAAAATGAAACTGAGGTCTGTAAGGTTCCTTGTAATATGTAGAAATTATTTCTTCTGTCACTACCACTTTTTTCTCCTCTTTCTCCTTACAAGAGAAGACGGATACTACGAGGGCAATTATGAGCACTATCTTGAGATTCGATTTCATATTTTGGCTATTTTTTGGCTTTTTGGTACGGTTTTCAACTCTACTAAAATACTACCTTTGAGAAAACAAATGACACAATGACGCGATTTCTTTCCCTTCTAGGCGTGTTGCTTTTACTGCACGTCAGTGTTTTTGGGCAGACCAAATTAGACAAAACGTTAAAAAGATTCAATGCTGCAACCGTACCCTATATTTATCCAGAAAATATCACCGATACTAAATCCTTTACGCTTTTAGACACACGTAAAAAAGAAGAATATGAGGTTAGTCATCTTAAGGATGCACTTTGGGTGGGCGATAAAGAATTTAACCCAAACAAAATTCTTGAAGAAATCCCTAATAAAGAAAAACCCATAATCGTGTATTGCTCCATAGGCGTTCGTTCCGAGAATATCGGAGAAAAGCTATTGGCACTGGGCTATACCAATGTTCAAAACCTGTATGGCGGTATATTTCAATGGAAAAATAATGATGGAGTTGTTTATAACCTAAAAAAGCAACCTACCGATAGTGTACATGCCTTTAGCAAACATTGGGGAAAGTTGCTTTTAAAAGGGGTTAAAGTGTATTAATTAACAGGAAGTAGCATCAGCACGAATACTAATTAGGTATAAAAACAATAGAACTTGGGAATACTTCAAACCAACAAAACAGCAAAAGATGAAAAGGCCATCGATTTTACGTTGGCGAAATCTAAAAATTTACTGTTGATTTTTACCCGAAATCCAGAATTGGGCAAGTGCAAGACACGGTTAGCGGCCAAAGTAGGTGATGAAGCTGCTTTAGCTATTTATAAGTTTTTATTGAATCACACCGTACATATAACCGCAGGTTTGTATGCTAAAAAAACAGTCTATTATTCCGAAGACATTTGGAAAGAAGACATTTGGGACAATACAATTTTTGACAAAAAACTCCAACATGGAAATGACTTAGGGAATCGCATGGCGAATGCTTTTTTGGAGGGTTTTCAACAAAATTTTGAAAAAATAATTGTTATAGGAAGTGATATGCACGACTTATCCCAAGAAGACTTGGAAACCGCCTTTAAGGCATTGGACGAAAATGACTTTGTAATAGGACCTGCAACAGATGGTGGTTATTACCTACTAGGAATGAAGCATTTTAAACCTGAACTTTTTAAAAATAAAGAATGGGGATCCCATACGGTATTGCAGGATACATTGGACAATTTAAAAGGTGAAAGTCTAACACTGCTTGAAGCCAAAAACGATGTTGACCATTATGAAGATATAAAAGACAATGAGGCCTTTACTCCCTATTTAAAACATTTATAGTCCCATGAAGAACGAGGTTAGTTTAATCCGAGTAGTGACGTGCCCTAATACCGAAAGAAACTATGAAACACCTAACACTTATTTTAGTATTGATTTTCACCAGCTGTAAAAACGAAACTAAAACTGAAAACGGAATTGACCCATCCGTTTCTAAATTATGGGAGAGTTATACAGCATCAAATCCTGCATTCAAAAAAGATAAACTTCCAGAAGCGTCTTATTTTCATAACAATCGAGAAGATGCAAACAGATTAGCGCAATTGATTCTCAACGGCAAAAAACAGGCAGGTTCCAATCTGTATTTTTTCTATGAACAAGCCAATGCCGACTTGCCAAAAATCGGAACAAAAAATATCGTGACCGATTTTGATGGAAAAGCAATCGCTATTATAGAAACAAAACAAGTAGATACCATTCCGTTTAACAAAATATCCGAAGATTATGCAGCTATGGACATGGGCACGACTATAGAACCGCTTGAAAAGTGGAAAAAAGCGCATTGGGCATTCTTCGCACCTGCGATAGAAGAAAACGGAGGCCAACCGACAGAAGAAATGCTAATTGTTTGCGAACGATTTGAAACCATTTGGCCTAAGAATTAGAAACTGCAGCTACACTTAGAATTCAAACGGACTTTGGATTATAGCTTTAGGTCTGCGTATATTTATCTTTTATCAAAAAAAGTTGCTCAGCTCATTTTACATCAATAAGATTATGACGAAAAAACAAATAGACGAATCGGTAGCATACCTCATCAATAAAGGATTTGAAAATCCTGAAATTGGAATTGTATTAGGAACGGGGCTTGGTAAGTTAGTAGACCAGATAGAAGACCCTATAGAGGCACACTACAATCATATTCCATTTTTCCCTTTAGCTACGGTTGAGTTTCATACTGGAAAACTGGTTTTCGGCACCATTGAGGGTAAAAAAGTGGTCGTTATGCAGGGTAGATTTCATTTGTACGAAGGGTATGATTTTTTGGATATTACTTACCCAATCCGGGTTATGCACAGCTTAGGAATTACTAAATTGTTTATATCCAATGCCGCAGGTGCAATCAATCTAAAGTACAAAAAAGGAGATATGATGCTGATTGAAGATCACATTAATCTGCAGGGTGGTTCACCATTAGCATTTAAAAATGTAGCGGAATTCGGGGAACGATTTGCAGATATGTCCGAACCTTATGATATGCCAATGCGACAAAAGTTAGAACAAATAGCGACAAAACACGGTATATCCTTGCAAAAAGGGGTCTATGCTTCCGTTGTTGGACCGCAATTAGAAACAAAAGCAGAGTACCGAATGTTGAAAATTTTAGGAGCAGATGCAGTAGGAATGAGTACTGTACCAGAAGTTATCGTTGCTAATCATTTAGGACTTCCTATTGTTGCGGTTTCTGTTCTGACAGATGAGTGTGATCCTGATAATCTTAAAGCAGTAGATATCGCCGAAATCATAGCGATTGCAGAAAAAACGGAACCTAAAATGGTAAAACTATTCAGAGAATTGATTAAACAATTGTAAGTTTCCAACCACTAACACTACTACTTTGGCAGCTTTGCATAATTCAATGAAAAATAAAAACCCCCAGATAAGTATTATCATTCCCGTTCTTAACGAGGAGGAATACATAAAAAAAGTAGTGGTGGCTATTCAGAATAATGCAACATCCGGAAAAATAAAAGAACTATTCGTCATTGATGGAGGCAGTACCGATAACACAGTAAAGGAGGCTCGCTCCTTGGGAGCAACGGTGATTTCAGCGAAACGAGGCAGGGCCAATCAAATGAACTTTGGCGCAAATATAGCAACAGGCGAAATCCTATATTTTTTGCATGTAGACACCTTACCGCCACAAGGTTTCGACTCACATATTATTAATGCCTATTCAAGTGGTAATGAAGCAGGATGTTTTCGACTCCAATTTGACAGCAACCATCCAGCGCTTACCTTTTTTGCTTGGTGCACTCGCATTAACCACAAGCTTTGCAGAGGAGGCGACCAATCGCTCTACATTTCAAAAAAGCTGTTCCATAAAACAGGAGGTTTCAATACCGCTTACACCATTTATGAGGATAACGAATTTATAGGTAGAATTTACACATTAGCAAACTTTTTCATTATACCAAACGCAGTAAAAACCTCTGCAAGACGATACGAAAACAAGGGAGTCTTCACATTACAATATCATTTTGGGATCGTACATCTGAAGCATTATTTAGGAGCGGGACCAGCAGCACTTCACAACTACTACAAACAACATATAGCTATGTAAGCTATTTAGCCTCAAAGTCCAATAACACGCCCTCACCAATCCATTTTGCCAGGGCCTGCCGATTGTCTGGGTCTAAAATACGACGTTGGTCTTTACTGTTTTTGATATTTCCAATTTCTATATAGGCCATGGCGGGATGGGTTTTCCGAACCAAATACAGTTCCGTGCGATCACCCAAAGTACCTTCATAGGTCCGATTGGGTTGATATTTTTTATATTTCTTCTGAAAGGTCTTATGAATATTCTCTGCTAATTTTTTACCGTTTTTGCTTTTTTCATGGTGATAAAAGAAAACATCGATATTCTGACCCTTGCTACGACTATCCACATGGGTTACAATAAGTCGCTGATACTTCCCCTTATTTTTCCTATATAGATCGTTTACGATATCAACGCGCTGTTTCAAACGCGCTAATTGATTCAAGGGAATTGTTTTATCAGGATAAGCTACTTCATCCCTATCTATCTCTAAAATTCGATCGTCGCGTATTCCATCATTCTCATCCCTGATAATAATATATACCGTAGCACCATGTGCCAATAGTTCCTTTGCCAAACGTAGGGTAATGTCGTAAGCATATTCATCTTCAGCAATAGATTTTTTGGCATAAACCGCCATAGCTCCTGGGTCAGGGCCACCATGCCCCGAAACCAAATAATACACATTGCCTTTTAAGCGTTCACTTTTTTTAACGACGGTTTTATATTTCTCTCCAAAGACGTTAAAAGTTTCACTCTTGATTTCCTTAATTTCTTTTGATTGAATTTTAATGGAATCTATCTCTTGAATACTGTCGGTTATTTTAGGGATTTGGTAGCTTCGCCCTTCATACAAATGAACACTATCCCGTAGGTTCTTTATATTGAGCCCAATGAACGCGTCGTAGTAATCATAAGGACTTACCCCATTTTTACGCAGTAACGAAAGAATTCCATCCCCTTTTACCGCAACTACCGTTTTCAAGGAATCTTGGGCAAGTCCCGAAAATCCGATAAAGAATACTAATAAAATGCAGGTAATTTGCTGTTTAACCATACTGTTCAAAAAACAAAATCTATGCCGAAACTGGAAACAATTAACTAAACTCACTCAGTGTAATGTGTATTGGCGTAATCATGGACAATGCCGTTAGTAATAAGTTGCGGCAATGAAGATTTTCCAGAACGAACCCTAATACCTTCCGGTTCGCTATTGATATCCATAATCGTTAGCGAAGGCAGTAAATTCTTTGCTAAATACATGTTAGATTCATCCGTGAATGGAGAAATACCCTGACCGGTTTTCACTTTTCCTAAAGCGTTCTTTTTAAAAATATTCCTAAAACTTTCAGCAAATCTTTGACCATCAGTACTTTTAGCATAATGGTACATTGAAATTGAAATTCCTTTTTTATTCAATTTAGAATCTCTAATCATCAACACGCGCTGATACGACCCATTATTTTTTAGGTAATTCTTATTGACTATACTGGTAAGCTCTCCAAAATCTGTATTCACGTTTTCACCGTCCTTCTCTATCCTGTAATTGGTTAAAGGCATATCGCTTTTTTGCAAAACGTAAACTCTGGCTCCGCGCTCCATTAAATCTTTGGATAATTTTAAAATAAACTCATCAAGGACACTTTTCTTTTTTTCCTCAGTTTCTTTAGTAGAATAGATTAAATGATAAACGGTGTTTTTCAAGGTGGAGTCCCGCTGTTTCATGTTTACCAAGTCAGCATCGAACAAGGCTAGCTGTTCATTTTCATCTACATTTATAAACGTACCCATATTTTTAAAGGAATCAGGAGCATAAGGCAATACGTATTTCCTGCCAATCACCAGTTCGCTTGCCCCTTTAATAGCATCTTTGTTCAATTCTAAAAAGTCCACGTAATACTTTACCGGATGTATGCCTGATTTTCTAAGGATGGAAAAGATACCATCCCCTTTCTGGGCAACTACGGTATCTAGTTTTGACTGACTGAATAAGGTGGAAGAGCTACATAAAATAACTAAAAAAAATACAAGGTTCATTTTCATTCGAGCGAGATGGTAATTGTTAGACAAATATTGTTAAAAATATTGACCAATTCCAAAGACAATTCCACTAGCACTGTTTTTTGTGATGCCATATCCGAAATCTATGCGAACTATGGCATTGAAAATTCGTTTATGCATAAACCTTAACCCAACTCCTGGGTAAATTCGCAAATTTTCACTGTCTAAGAAATCTCCAAAATCACCGCCAGGATTTCGCCAAGAACCGCCATCTACAAATAGATTACTCTGTAGAACAAACCAATTTTTGTCAACCAGGGTATGACGATACTCCGTATTGAAAACAATTGCCCCAGTTCCTCTATCTATGGTATTTCCAACCCCACGAATATTAAGGTTGTTATCTACGGTAAAAGGTGCGAATGGACTATCTACATTAGTTGCCAAGCCTAAACGTATTCTATTGGCCCAATTTCCTTGATTACCTATTCTCTTATAATACACAAAATCATTAAAACCGATAAGAAATTCCGGCAAAGCAGTATCCGAACTTCCAACATATTGAAAATTTAATGTACTTCTAAATCCCTCTAAATACTGATAGAAATAATCTACATTATCAAAATCATAAATAAGCTTAAACAAATGCTTATCTACATTTAAGGCCAAGGGAACATCTGGTCTTGTAGCGCCTTCTAAATAATTATAATCCTCCGTAAAAAGACTGAACCCAAGTTCCATTCGGTTCTTAAAATTAAACTCATACAAACCTAAAAGTTCAAAACCGGTATTACTATACCTATACTCTGCCGTATCCTCTTCAAAAAAAACAGGCTCTTGGGTTATGAAATTATTATAATTGAAGGCCAATCCTAATTTATTAGAAAACAGATAAGGTGCCCGTATACTAAATCCATACGAATTATAGACATCCAACTGATAAAAGCCGCCCAACGTGATATTTCTTCCTAGAAAATTAAATTCCTGTAGCCCAACTCTAAAAGCGAAATCATCATTTGATGAGCTGAATAAATTAGCAAAAGGAATCAACGTGAAATTTTCCTCTATGGTATAGTGCACCTCATAGTTTTGTGAATCAAACAAGAAAACTTCATAATAGGCATGTGAAATAGAGGGTAATCTTTTAAGTCGTGTTACATCATGTTCCATTTGAAGGGAATCCAATAGCATTCCCTCTTTCATTCCTACTAGTTTTTCTACAAAGGCTGCTTTGGTTCGTTTTGCACCCTTGATCTCTATTTTGGTTACCTTAGCCTGCTGAGCCTTTGCAATAAAGCCCCAAAACGCAAAAACGCAGAGAATATAAATTCTTTTGTTCATTCTAAAGGTTGTACGAAAAAAAGGAAGAAAACTTACAAGGTCGCCTGTTGTTATATATAAAAAACGTGTAAACCCACGCTATAATTTACTTTTCTAAATACGTACTAAAATGTTCTCGGATGGTTGCTTCAGCGGGTTTGTTCTGGGGGGTAAATCTATTATCTCTTTCTCCACCAGACTTTTCGTGTTGTATGAACCATTTCCAGACATACCCTCCCGCGAACCAATCCTCGTTCCAAAACTCTTTAAAAATCGCATTTTTGGCATTTACCTGCGCTTGTAAATTAACGCCTTCCTCTGTTCGATCAACCAACCATGGCCTTTTAGCAGTAAAATCCATACTACGGTAACCAAATTCTGTAAATAGAACCGCTTTATTATTACGTTTGGCTAGCTCTGTAATTTTTGTTTTCCAAGGTTGCCAACCTTTTCGAAGTTCTGCAACTGTTGGCGTCTTAGATTCTGACAAAGGAAAATAGGCGTCGATACCAATATAATCTAGTTGTTCCCAAAAAGGAGTGCGTTTATACTCATCCCAGTTTGCAGCGTAAGTAAGCTTCCCATGATAAACCTCTTTTATTTTTTTTATTAGTAGTTGCCAATATTCAGGTCTATGCTCTACAAATTTCTCCAATTCTGTTCCAATACAAAAAATAGGTGCTTGAGTCTCCTCTGCCAATTGGGCATAGGTTAGGATAAAAGCATCGTAAGAGGCTTCCAATTGCTGCCATTGCGCTTCAGTACTCATAGTAATGGTTCCGGTAAACTCGCCCTTCCATACCCAAATCTGTGGTTTTACCATTACTGATATTCCATTTTTCTGTAATAATTCAATGTACTGTTTGGCGCCTTTTCTTGTTTCTCCGAACCACTGTCTTTCCGTATCAAAAATAATATCAGGATTTGCTACATCTCGCATAAAACCAAACGGCATCACTGCCGCGCTGTTAGCATTGATTTGGAGTACTTCATCTACATGAGATTGAGCAGCCTCCTCCCTAGAGGCAACAAAACTTACCCCATTTATTTTTTTCTGCGCCTCACCTGTACAGCAATACTGTAAACAACATATGAATAAAAGCCCCAGTCTTTTCATAGAAACGAATTAAAGCTTCTAAATTAGGTAATATATGTACTGCTTAGCATTGTAAATTAAAAAATGCCTCTTAAGCCTAGGTTAAAAGTTTGTCCAAGACCGGTATTATTTCCACGCACAAAATTGGTATAAAGAACCTCTAAATTTAATGCATTAGTTAACTGATATTTAGCTCCACCGCCAAGAGCAGTGAAATCCTGAGCAAAATCATTACCCAAATCCAGTCGTTGGGAGTGTTGGGCCAAGACTAACACTATAAATTTACTAGATGGGAAATAGCTTAAAAACAAACCTGGTGTAAGGTTAAGGCTGTTATTAGCGAAGCTTTCTGCTTTATCTCCAAAACTTAACTCTGAATTAACCTCGCTAAATAGCTGCCATTTATCCCCAGGAAAGGTATAATCGTAAAAAAACCTATTTTGCCAGATATAGCCCTTTTGGTCTAAAAACACCCCGTTTTCTGTTTCATTGTCCACTAGTGGAAAGAAGAAAGAACTTTGAATAGAAAAATTACTTACCGATGCTATGGGCACAAACTTTACCGAAGGTGCTATTGAGGTAAGTCCTGAACGGGCCGTAGTTTCATCACCATCAAACTTAAAAACATCCAAGGCAGGTCTATCACCAATAACATTGGATCGAAATTCAAATATAGCACCAACATTCCATCTATTTTTACTCCCAATTCCTGTATAGGCTTCCAATGTAGAGGTGAAAAATGTTTGTCTAGGCTGCGTACCGGATGCAAAGGTGCTTTTAGTCTCGGTATAAAGGTTATTAAACCATTTTAAATCATACTGCCCCTTTCCTATTAATTTGGAAGGTGTATACTCTTGGATATTACTTTTTTGACGCAAACTATCTTGTGCCAACCCTCCAAAAAAGGCAAAAAGGGTCCCCATAAGAAATAGATTTCTTTGTGTCGAATTCATGTATATGTATTTAGATGAGTTAGTTCACTTCGTTTAAGGTCCAATCATAGGGATAATACGATACCTTGACTTTCTCCGGTAGTTTTTCCTTTCTGTACCTATTAATAAATGCTATTACATCCCCATTTTGCTCAAAATCCCCTTTATACCATTCAAACAGTTGTGAAATTTTAGCCTTATTCTTTGTGATTTGGATAAAATCTGGATTGTTCAAAGCCAAGACGGTCTGCCGTTGTAATTGCGTATCTAAAGTGGTTGGTATATAGGCGGTATCGATTATCGGTGGACAACCCAGACCAGCGCAGACCAGGACGAAGTGAAACCGAGCCTCTTTAGGGAAATTAGCACGCAGTAATTTATTTTCTATATCGTTCAGGGTGACATTTTTCCCACCAACTTCATAGGTAATCTTGTCAAAAAAACCGGGTACATTTAAGGGTGATTTTAATGGATAATTCTTTACTACACCATGAATGACCAAAATATTATAAGTATTAATCCAAAATGCTTGGAAGTTGATAGCATCTGTCTTTTCTACTTTAATCTCATGTGCAGCAGCTACTAGCGCATTTAGTTTTGTTGGATTATTCTTAAT